>NZ_JANIAG010000010.1:0-64891 GCF_028682155.1 Pseudomonas sp. 39004 | reverse complement strand
CGCACGCTCATGCCGAGGGTGCCACGCCAGCGCCGGCCATCGGCCATGTGCTGGCGCAAGGCGACAATGGCGGCTTGCTGGCCGTCGACAAAGCACTCCTGCAGTGTGTCGGGGTTGCAGTTGTCCTGGATCAGCTGGGCAAATGCACGGTTGCACTCATGCACCTTGAGCCCGGCATCGAGCACGGCGATCGGTGCCGACACATTGTTGAAAATTTCCCGGAAGTTGGCCTCGCTTGCGCGCAGCGCCCGCTCGGTATCGCGCACCCGCATCAGGGTCCGCAGGGTGGCGACCAGCACATCCGGGTCCACCGGGTGCACCAGGTAGGCGTCGGCACCGGCATCGAGCCCGGTAATGATGTCGCCGGTCTGGATCGACGCCGCCGACACGTGAATTACCGGCAGCAAGGCGGTCTCAGGGTCGGCACGGAGCAACCGGACAATATCGAAGCCGCTCATGTCGGGCAGGTTGACATCCAGGATCAACCCATCGATCTGCTCACTGTGGATCAGTGCCAACCCCTCGCCACCGGTGCCCGCTTCGAGGATCTGGTAGCCATGCAACGCCAGGCGCCGGCGCAGCGCATAGCGGGTGGCTGCGTTGTCGTCGACGATGAGCAGGCGAATGTCAGGGTTCATCAGCGCTCTCCTGAGCCAGAGCCAGCGGAATGATGACAAAGAACGTGGAACCGGCGCCCGGTACGCTCTCCACCCCCACCTCGCCGCCCAGCAGGGCCGCGAAGCGTTTGCACAGTGACAAGCCAAGGCCGGTGCCGCGCAGGCGTTTCTGCAGCGGCGAGTCGATCTGGGCGAAGTCTTCGAACAAGCCACCCAGCAGCTCAGGGGCGATGCCGATGCCGGTGTCGGTGACAGCAAAACGGATCTGGTCGTTGCCCAGCAGTTGCGCCGACACCCGCACCTCTCCGCGGGTGGTGAACTTGAGCGCATTGGCGATGAAATTGCGCAGGATCTGCGCCAGCTTCTTGTCATCGGTGTAGATCTGCGGCAGCCCCTCTGGCTCTTCGAAGATCAGGTCCACGCTACCGGTGTCGACGATTGGCCGGAACATCCCGCGCAAGGCGGCGAACAGGTCGAGCATGTCGAACCAGGCTGGCGAGATGGTGATACGGCCGGCCTCGATCTTGGCCAGGTCGAGCAGGTCGTCGACCATGTCGCTGAGTTCGCGCGTTGCAATGCTGACGAAGGCCACCTGCAATTGCTGCTCCTTGCTCAGCGGCCCGTCCACCTCATCGGCGAGCAGGCTGGTGATGCTCAGGATCGAGCCCAGCGGCGTGCGGAACTCATGGCTCATGTAGGAAAGGAAGCGGCTTTTCAGGTCCGATGCCTGGCGTAACTGCTCGGCTTGGGTGTCCAGCTCTGCGTAGAGCGCCAGCACCCCCTGGTTGGTTTCTTCCAGTTCTGCGCGCAGCGCTTCATTTTCGGCCTGCAGGCGTGCCACACAGGCAGCCTGCGCGGCGCGGTTTTCGGGCGTTGACTCAGGCATGCACGGTCTCCAGGTCGAGCACCAGCACAGTCACATCGTCCCGCCCACGGCAGAAGTCGCGATGCAGTACCGCAGCGATCACGGCCGGGTGGCGGTGCAGCAGGCCCGGGTAGGCTTGGAGGTTCCAGCGAGATTGCAGGCCGTCACTGAACATGATCAACAGATTCCCCTTCACATGAGCGTAGTCGAACACTTGCCCCTTGCGGTACTGACCACCGACGATGCCCGGGTGAGAGGCCAGGCCACGCGGTCTATCGCCACCGACCAATGTTGCGCCAATGTTACCGATGCCGATGAACTTCACGCTGTCGTGCCCCCCTTCATACTGGGCAATCGCAACAGCCCCACCGCGCGTACCTGCCATGGCCTGGTGCAATTCGCCCAGCAGATGTAGCGGTGCACTGAACGGGCTCTGGGCGAACGCCTGGGCACCGGCCTTGGCGGCGCGTTCAGCCTCCTCGCCATGGCCCAGGCCGTCGATCAGCAACGCACTCAAACGCTGCTCGCCGAGCGTCACGTGCCACGTATCACCGCAGGCCGGGTCGTCATGCAGCGAATGCTGGCTGATACCCAGGCGAATGTCCCTGGGCGTATCAGCCTGTTTATAAAGGCGCGCCAGCACCACGGCCCCTTGGGCATCGCTGTGCACATCGAATACCTGCGCCAAGCGGCTGACAGCGCCCAGGCCAATACCCGCGGTTGCGCCGGTGGAGTAACCGTCGACCAGGCAATGGTTGAGGTCGAAACCTTGGCCGCGATCCACCGCCAGCAGTTCGATGCCAGGCTGGCTGGCAGGGCCAAGCACGCGCAGGTGCAGTTCGCCGCATTTGGCATGCTTGAGCACATTGCTGGCCAGTTCGGTCGCGACAATGGCCGCCCGGCCCGCATCGGTGGCGTCAAAGCCCTGCTGTTCGGCGAGTTTCTGCGCGACCCGTCGGGCGTGCCCGACCTGGGTGCCATCATCAATGCGCAGGACCTGGGTCAGGCTTGCGGTCAGGTTCATATCCATCGGGTGATCATTACCCGGGTGCCTTGCCCGGGCGCGGTATTCAGCTCGAACTCATCGACCAGGCGTCGCGCCCCGGTCAGGCCAAGGCCCAAGCCACTGCCGGATGTCCAGCCATCGGTCAAGGCCAGTTTGATGTCGGCAATGCCTGGCCCCTCATCCCGGAAGACCAGACGTACACCCGTACGCCCAGCCTCTTCGATGACCTCCCAGTCCATGTCGCCGCCCCCGCCGTACACCACGGTGTTGCGGGCCAGCTCACTCACGGCCGTGACCAGCTTGGTCAGGTCGACCAGGCGCATGCCGCAGTCACTGGCGAGCTTGCGCGTCAATTGGCGGGCCAGCACGACGTCCTGTTCGATGCGTACCGGCTGGCTGCCATGCTCGCGAATGGTCATGGGCGGCCTACCCGCTTGCGCAACAGGTGCATGCCACGATCGACATTGAGTGCAGTGCTGACCCCGGGCAGGGTTAGCCCGAGCTCCACCAGCGTGATCGCGACCGCTGGCTGCATGCCGACCAGAACGGTCTCGGCATCCATGATCCGTGACAACCCCGAAATAGTGGCGATCATGCGGCCGATGAACGAATCGACCATGTCCAGCGCCGAGATGTCGATCAGCACGCCCCGGGCGCTGGTGTGTTCGATGCGATCGGTAAGATCGTCCTGCAGGCGCAGTGCCAGTTGGTCATGCATGTCGACCTGGATGGTCACCAGCAGGAACTCGCCCATTTGCAATATGGGGATACGCTCCATTGCCTCACACTCGCTCGCCAGCAGTGGTACCCAGGCGCGACAGCGCCAGTTTCAGCGCATCGGCCAGGTTGGACTTGGTGGTCAGGGTGCCCAGGTCCAGGCCCAGGTGCACGATGGTTTGCGCAATCTGCGGGCGCACGCCGCTGATGATGCAGTCGGCGCCCATCAGGCGGATGGCGGTTACGGTCTTGAGCAGGTGCTGGGCCACCAGGGTATCGACCGTCGGCACACCGGTGATGTCGATGATGGCGATTTCCGAGCCTGTGTCGACGATGCGTTGCAACAACGACTCCATCACCGTCTGGCTGCGCTGGGAGTCAAGCGTGCCGATCAATGGCAGCGCCAGTACGCCCTCCCACAGTTTCACCACCGGGGTGGACAGCTCCAGCAGTTCCTCTTGCTGACGCTTGATCACTGCCTCGCGGTTTTTCTGGTAGGTGCGGATGGTATGCAACCCGAAGGCATCGAACAGTGAAGAAATTTCCCATAGCTGTTCGGCCAGCAGCGCGGGCTGCTCGCGGTAATGGGCTTGCAGCAGGTCGAACAGCGGCCCTTTCAGGGCAAAGATGAAGAACGCGGTCTGGTGGGATTCCTGACCGACCTGCGCACGGCTGGCAGAGAGTTTTTCCAGGAAGCGGCGCGTCTCCTCCCAGCCTTCGGCGCCAATGTTGGTGCCGCTCTCACGGCCCAGGCCGTCGATCACCAATTGCAGGAAATCACGGGTCTCCTGGCGCAGGTCCTGTTCACGGATATTACGCGCCGCCCCCTTGGCTTCGAGTGCTTCAAGCCAACTACGCTGCAATTGCGCCTGATTGCCGACAATCGCTTCCAACGTACTGCTTTGCAGTGCTGCCATGTCAAGTTCGCTCCGATATGCCTCGCCGGTGCCTCGAGAATCGTGCCGGCTCCGGAAAGTGACATTTGCCAATGAAAATAGTTGTGGCGATCGGCAATTAATTGCATTGCGCCGCCATGCGTGCCGCTAACTCTAGGCCATGTTTACGGCCCGCGTTGGCGACGAGCTATCTCCCGACAAGCAAATCGCAGCCCCCTACTTCCCCAGCCATGCATGAACCGCCGTTTAAACCTCGCCATCGTCGTGACCGCCGCCTTGCGGGCGCTACTGCCCGCCGGCTGCGGGCAAGCTGGCTAGAAATGCAGCGATCTGCCGGCTGCTGCGCAAGTGCACGGTAGCAACATCGGGCCCGATCGCCTGGCGCAGTGCATCGATACCTGGGCGGTAGCCACGGTCGAACTGCCACACGAAATTCAGGAACGTCAGGAACGCCCGGTCGAGCTTCTCTGTACACCCCGCTGGCAGGTCAGGCCGGGGCCGGTTCATCACGCTGCGTACGATCACCCGCTTGAAGCAGGTCAGCCGAGGCGTATCGAGCCAGATGACCAGGTCGGCACGGGGCAGGCGCAGGTCGAAGGTGCGCCGGGCATAGTTGCCTTCACACACCCAGGCCTGCCCCGCAATCGCCTCGCCGACCCGGGTGCGGAACTGCTCGGCGTCAGGCTCGACCCAGCCGGCCTCCCAGAACAAGGTGTCCAGGTGAACCACCGGCAGGCCGAGGCGCTTGCCCAGGGCGCGGGCAAGGGTCGACTTGCCGCTGCCGGCATTTCCCAGAATCACAATCCGTTGCATGGCGGCTTCCTGTGGCGAAAAAAGCCGGCAATTGTGCGGGTTTTGGCCAATCAACCCAAGACCAGAATGCGATCAAAGGCGCCGAATTACACTTTCTTACTCTTTCACGTGTACTCCAGGAAGACTGACCCTCACCAACTCGGCAAAGTACCGCGCACCGGTCATCAGTATTTCATCGTTGAAGTCATAGCCGGCATTGTGCAGGGGCGTCGCTCCGTCCTGCCCCTCTGCGCCGTTGCCAATGAACACGAAGTTGCCTGGCACCGTCTGGATGAATGCGCCGAAGTCTTCGGAAATCATCATGGGTGACACCTCTGGGTCTACGGCCTTGTCACCCACCACATTGCGTGCAGCTGCAATGGCAATGTCGGTATTGTTCGCCCAGTTAACGGTCGGCGCAAACTCGTGGCTGTACTCGAACCGGCACGTGGCGCCATGCATTCGGCAAATGCCTTCACTGATTTCGCGCATGCGCTGCTCAAGCAGACGCTGCACCTCAGAGCTGTAACTACGGGTGTCCCCTTTGATCGTCACATGCGTGGGGATGGCGTTGCGAATACCGTCAGTGACGAATTCGGTGCAGGAAATCACTGCAGGCAAGCTGGGGTCGACATTGCGCGAAACGATGGTTTGCAACGCCAGTACGATCTCGGCACCAATCACCAAGGGGTCGATACCCATGTGCGGCCGAGCCGCATGGGTGCCCCGCCCCTGGATCTGGATGACGAAGTTATCTTCGCTGGCCATGATCCCCCCAGCGCGCGTTGCGATATGGCCTGCCGGCATGCCAGGCATGTTGTGGGCACCGTAGATGGCATCCACCGGAAAGCGCTCGAACAGCCCATCCGCCATCATCGCCTTGGCGCCGCGGCCGTGTTCCTCCGCTGGCTGGAAGATGAACCTGACGGTACCCTCGAAGTCGCGCCTACTGCACAGAAGCGCTGCAGCGCCCAGGACCATCGCCATGTGCCCGTCGTGGCCACAGGCATGCATCTTTCCAGGGTTGCAGGACGCGTGAGCGCGCCCTTTCGCCTGCTCGGTGATGTTCAAGGCATCCATGTCGGCGCGAATGCCGATTACCCCACGCCCCTCCCCCACTGTCAGGCTTGCAACAACCCCTGTTCCGCCTATTCCCCTGTGCACTTCCAGGCCTAGACCTGTGAGGATGCTGGCAACCTCGTCTGCCGTCGTGAACTCTTCGAATCCGGTTTCAGGGTGGCGATGGAAGGTGTGCCGCCATTGCTTGATGCGCTGCTCGAATGCTTGCTCGTTGCTCATGCGGTGAGTCTCCTGTTACTGGGTCAGCGAAGGGTGTCGATCAGACGGTGGAGGTATCGAGTGCGCAGCGTCGTCGTTGTGCCAGACACTGCTCTCGGCCAGATACGGGGTGCGATAGCCACTGCGAACCCCCAAGCGATAGAACGCGAATGCGACAGCGGCCACGACGGCCATGTCCACACCCTCAGGCAAGATGCCAAGCCCACCAAATGCTTCACTGCCGATGCAGGACACCAGCGCCATAGCCGGCAGATAGCCGATCAACCACACTGCGGCACGCACTTCACGAGCAAACCCCGTCCAACCGCTTTTAGCCTGGTAATAGAAGTACAGGGGCAATGCACCGATCACCAACAGGATGACCTGGCCGGTCAATGGCCAGCGCGCCCAGTACAACACCAGCGATGCACAGATGAAGGCAAATGGGGCTATGACGGCCATCCCCTTCAAGCGCAGAGGGCGTTTGACATCGGCTGCATGCACTCGCAAGGACATCACGCTGACCGGGCCTGTCAAAAACGAAATGATCACCGCGACAGAAATCACCGCAGCCAGCGTGCCCCACCCCCGGAAGAAGAACAGGAAGACAAAGCTCACCGCCAGGTTCAGCCACATCGCCTGACGCGGGACGCCATACAGTGGGTGGAGGTTGCCGAACACCTTGGGCAGCGTGTTGTTCTTCTCCATCGCATAGATCATTCGCGCAGTGGTCGCGGTATAGATTGCCCCCGTACCCGATGGGCTCACGAACGCGTCCAGATAAAGCAGCATCGCCAGCCAGTTGAGGTTCAGCGCCAAGGCCAACTGCGCCAACGGCGAGTCAAAGTTCAGGCTGTGCCAGCCCGAAGCAATGCTTTCAGGGCTTACCGCCCCGATGAAGGCCACCTGCAGCAGCACGTAGATGATCAAAGCGATCAGCACCGAGCCGATCAACGCGAATGGGATGCTACGCCCCGGGTTACGGGCCTCCCCGGCGAGGCTGACCGGGCTCTGGAAACCGTTGTAACTGAATACGATGCCGCTGGCGGCAACGGCCGTGAACACGGCTGACCACCCATAGGGGGCGAAACTGGAGACTGAACCGTCACCAAAGTTCTCGCTGTTGAAGCTGGCCATGCTCAACGCCACCGCAGTCAATACAGGCACCACCAGCTTGAACACGGTAATGGCCGTGTTGGTCTTGACGAACAGTTTCACCCCCCAGTAATTGAGGGCGAAATACACCAGTACCAATGCCCCGCTGCCGACCAGCCCTGTGGTGGTCAGTTCACCCTGATGTACCAACGCCCTCGCCCAGGGGAATGGCCAGGAGGCCATGTACTGGACCGAGGCAATCGCTTCGATGGGGATGACTGAAACGATCGAGATCCAGTTTGCCCATGCGGCCATGAAGCCAACCAGCGATCCATGCGAGTACCGTGCGTAGCGCACCATGCCGCCTGACTCCGGGAACATGGCGCCCATTTCGGCATAAGTGAGGGCGATCGCAAGGACCACAACTGCACCAATGACCCATGCCAGGATTGCAGCCGGCCCGGCAATGGCCGAAGCGTGCCAGGCGCCAAACAGCCAGCCTGAGCCGATGATGGAGCCGAGGCCGGTCAGCATCAGCGACCACGGGCTGATGTCTCGTTTTATCGTGTTCATGGAGTCTCCGATTGTTGTTCTTGTGTGGAGCACCCAAGCGCTTGGCCCAAGCCCTTGGGTAAACCTGCCTAGGGCTCAGGCGGCGGGCGCCCAGGCGCTCTGGCGGGCCAGCACCGACTCTGCGCTCTCGCCCAGCAGCTCGGCGTAGACGCCGGGGGCGGTGGCGCCTTCGGTGCTGATCAACAACACCCGAGAATTGGCGTTGATGCCCAGGTCTGTGGCGCGGTCTGCGGCTTCGACCAGGCACTCGAGAGCAGCCAGCCCGGCGACACTGGATTCACCCGCTACCAGTGGAATGTCCCGCGCACTGCCAGCGGCCAGGCGGCGCATGGCTGCGATGGCCTGGTCATCTTCGATGGTCATGAAGTAATCGACACTGGAGGCCAGGAACCGCCAGGCCAACGGCGAGGTTTCGCCACACGCCAGCCCGGCCATCACCGAGTCCACCGAGCCGGTCGCCCGTGCCGGTCTGCCGGCAAGCGCACTTTGGTACAAGCAATCAGCCTGCACGGGCTCAACCATGATGAAGGTAGGCCGGCCTGCCCCGTACTGTTCCCACAGGTAGCTGACGATGCCTGCCGCCAGGCCACCTACCCCGCCTTGCAGAAACACATGGGTGAAAGCAGGTTTTGCCGCACCCGTTGCCGTCGCCTCGACGATTTCCGCCGCGATAGTGCCGTAGCCCTGCATGACATCACGGGGGATCACCTCGTAACCGTCGTAGGAGGTATCAGAAACCACCACCCAGTGGTTGCTGGCGGCCAGGGCAGCAGCGTGCTCGACGGATTGGTCATAGTTGCCGGTGATACGCACGATCTGCGCGCCGTAGGCGGCGATGGCCTGCTCGCGCTCGATACTGACCTGCGCATGCAGCACGATCACGCAGCGGCAACCCATGCTTTGAGCGGCAGCCGCCAGCCCTTTGCCGTGATTGCCATCGGTGGCACTGACCACGGTGAAGTCCGCCAGCACCCCAGCGTATTTGCCGTCCAGCAGCCCATGCGGGTCAAACTGCTGTTCAGGGAAGGTCCGCAAGACCAGCCGCACCAGCGCGATGGGTGCGCCCAAGGCCTTGAAACTGCCCAACACCGAGCGCACGGATTCGTCTTTCACCATAATCTGCGCCACACCAAGCGCACCTGCCAGGTCAGGCAGCGAATACAAGGGTGTTGCCCCCGCATTGAGCTGTGACCAGCGGGACAACCACTGGCGGCTTTCATGGGCCTTGGCGATGCTCATGACCGCTTTGAGCGAGTCCGGGTAAGGCTGGCGGCTGGCCTTGGGGTTGGCGATAAACATGCAGCTCTCCTTTCAACAGGCAACAAGAAGCCCCTACCGCTGTATTCAGGCCTCAGCGGTGTGGGATCGAGAGTAGGAATCAACGAGGGTGCACAAGCAGTGCGCGAGGCCCTGGCCTTGCACCCTGATCACCCTATGGAGAAATTCTATTGAGCTCCCGCGCACTAGAATCTTGATTTTCCGTGAAGATATGAACTTCTATTACGCTTTACATAACTTTACGCCCTTCCCATTACGGATCGTTCCTCATGCCCCTTGATCACTTTGACATGGCCTTGCTCGACGCGGTGCAGCGCGACGCTGGGACGTCACAACTGGACCTTGGCAGCAAGGTCAACCTCTCCTCCGCTGCGGTAAACAGGCGGCTGAAAAAGATGACCGAGGACGGCGTGATTCGCGGCACCGTTGCACAGGTAGATGCGCAGAAGCTTGGCTACACACTCACGGTCATCGCCGAAGTGGAAGTCGAAAACGAGCGGCTGGATTTGCTCGACGACATGAAAAAGACCTTTCTGGCCTGCCCTCAGGTGCAGCAGTGCTTTTATGTCGCCGGCGAGTGCGACTTTGTGCTGATCCTGCTGGTGAGAAATATGGAGCAGTACACGCAGCTCACGCGTGAGCTCTTTTTCCAGAGCAACAACGTGAAGCGGTTCAAGACGCTGGTCTCGATGAGCAATGTGAAGACGGGAGTATTCGTACCTACCGTGAGTTGAGGCGCACACAGGTGCGGCGACTCTCCCACGCACGTACCACCTGTATGTTGTAACAGCATAGTAATGAAAGAATATCGGTATTAGACGGCATAGTGATGCCGTTTTAGTCTTCCCCTCACCCGGCGGAGCCTGGCATGCACACACATGTTCCTGGCCCGCCCCTCCCTGTTGCGCCCTGCCACAAAAATAACTAACAGGCACTCACCGATGCATAACAAACAGGCTAACGCTCGCTGGCTTGCCGGCACCCTTGCGACTTTTTTTTGCCTCTCACCGGTTATGGGCAAGGCCCAGCCAGGCTTGCTCGAAGACAGTTCGCTGACTTTGAACCTGCGCCATTGGTACTCCCATGAGACAGGCCATAAAAACACCTATTTCCTGGCTCCAGATAAAGGAAGCGCGAAGCCGGTCAACGACCGTACGGCTTGGTTGCAAGGCGCCAGACTCGATTTCGTCTCAGGCTATACCCAGGGCCCGGTTGGCCTGGGTATCGACGTCTCGCTGTATGGCGCAGTAGCGCTGGAACGCAGTGGGTTGGCGGCAGCCGGCGGCAGCAGCAGGCTGCTAGTGGAACGCGACGGCGATGTGGTCGACGACTGGGGCAAGGTCGGTATCGCAACGGCCAAACTCAAGGCCGGCCAAACCGTGATCAAGGTCGGCAAGCAACAAGTTCGTACCCCTGTCATGGACTACGCGGACACCCGGACCTTACCTGCGTCGTTCGACGGCGTGTCGCTGGAAAGCCACGACCTCGGCGCACTGACGCTCAAGGCGGGCTACTTCGACCGGGCCACGCCGCGCACCGGCGCAGGCAGCGAAGACCTGACCTCGACCATGACCACGCGCAGGGTTGAAAGCGATTGGGTTGCCTATGCCGGCGGCGATTACAACCTGAACACGGCAGCCACGGCCAGCCTCTATCTCTCCCGCTTCGACGCCATATGGGACCGCGCCTATCTGGGCTTCAACACCCGCCACCCGTGGAACGCTGCCTGGGCTAGCGAAGTGCAGGCCGACCTGTATCACACCCGTTCCAGCGGGCGTGAACTGGCCGGGGCAATCGACCAACAGGTCTATGGCCTGAGCCTGACCCAGCGTTATCTCAACCACTCGGTGAAGTTCGGGCTGCAGCAGGTGGTCGGGGACGAGTACTTCGACTACGTCGGCGAATCCAACGCCATTTCACTGCCCAACACCATGCTCTCTTACTACAACGGGCCCAACGAGCGTTCCTTTCAAGTCAAGTACACCAATGACTTCACCGCCTACGGCGTGCCCGGCCTGAAAACCATCCTCTGGTACATCAAGGGCTGGAACATCGACGGCACCGCTTACGACGGCGGCACCAACGCAGCCTACGGCTGGGCGTCGAGCCAGGACGGCGAAAGCCACTATGAAGTAGGCGCCTTTCTCAACTACGTGGTGCAGTCCGGGCGCATGAAAAACCTCAGCGTCCTCACCGGCAACGCCTGGCATCGCGCCAGCCGCAATCAGATCGAAGGCAATCTCGAAGAGTTCCGCCTCATCGTCAACCTGCCAGTGAAGCTCTTCTGAGCGCTGCAGCAACGCCCCCTTTTAAGGAGAACGACCATGAAACCCTTGTTTGCCGTACTGATCGGCTCGCTGCTAGGCACGCCAAGCGTGCAGGCCTGGGCCAGCGTGCCTGATGACACCTGGGTAAAGCACGCTGCCTTGAAGGTCGAGGACGAGGTCGTGCGGATCCGGCGACAGATTCACCAGCACCCGGAGCTGGGCAACCAGGAGTTCCAAACGGCCCAGTTGGTTGCCGAGCAGCTACGTGAACTGGGCATCGAGGTGCGCACCGGTGTTGCCCGTACCGGAGTGGTCGGTGTGCTCAAGGGCGGTAAGCCTGGGCCGGTCATGGGCCTGCGTGCCGACATGGATGCCTTGCCCGTGCAGGAACAGACCGGCCTGCCGTTCGCCAGCAACACGGTTGCCCAGTACCAGGGTAAATCATCCCCAGTCATGCATGCCTGTGGCCACGATGCCCACACGGCCATGCTGCTGGGGGCGGCACGGTTACTGGCCGAGCATCGCGAGCAGGTGGCCGGGACCGTGGTGTTCATCTTCCAGCCGGCTGAAGAAGGTGGCGCGGACATCGACAATTTCACCCAGGGTGCCGAGGTGGGGGCACGCAAAATGATCGCCGAAGGCGTGCTGAGCGACCCGCCGATCGAGGCGCTGTTCGGCCTGCATGTGGTGGCTGGCATCCCGACAGGTGAGCTGCGCTACCGCCCCGGCGCGACCATGAACAGCGCCGATGGGGTGCGTATATCGCTGCAAGGCGTGCAGGCCCACGGCTCGATGCCGTGGAAGAGCAAGGACCCGATAGTCGCCGCAGCCCAGGTGGTCACCAGCTTGCAAACCCTGGTAAGCCGCCGGGCAGACCTGACCCAAGGCATGGCAGCCGTGACCATCGGCAGCATTCACGGTGGCACTGCGCCGAATGTCATCCCGCAGGACCTGACGATGCTGGGCACTATCCGCACCAGCAACAACGACATCCGCAAGACCGTGCTCGGCGACTTGCCCAACCTGGTGGAGCACATCGCCCTTGCCCACGGGGTGGCCCCCAAGGTGGAGCTGTCGGAATACGCCCCCGTGCTGATGAACGACCCAGCGCTGACCCGGGCAATGATTGCGGCGCTGCAGCGCGCCTCCGATGGCAAGGCAGCGCAGCTGGATTACACGTTCTCCGCCAGCGAGGACTTTGCCCACTATGCCACCCAGGTGCCCAGCCTGTTCGTCCTGCTGGGTGCCACCCCTGCCGGCCAGGACATGAGCAGCGCACCGGTCAACCACAGCCCGTCGTTCACCGTGGATGAAGCCACGCTGAGCACCGGTGTGCGCGCCCATGTCGAGTTTGTCCTGGCCTACCCGGCCTATGCCCAAGCGCACCAGGCCGTGCGTTGAGTTTGTTTGAAGCCCACCCGCTACGCGCGCGCTATCACCCCGGGTGCCGCGCCGCGCAGCTTTGATCAGAGAGATGAACAATGCAAATCTGGAAGTGGAGTGCCACCGAAACGCGTGCACGGATCGCGGCAGGTGAAGTCAGTTGCACAGAAGTCGTGACGCAGCACATCGAACGCTGCGAGGCGATCAACCCCAGCATCAACGCCGTGGTCACACGCAACTACGAACAAAGCCTCGCGCAGGCTCGGCGGATGGACCAGCAGCGCCGCGCCGGTGACACGCTGCCGCCACTGTTCGGCGTACCGGTCACGGTAAAGATCAATGTCGACCAGGCAGGTTACGCCAACTCCGATGGGGTTCGCGCCCTGGCCGCGCAACGCTGCGAACACGACGCACCGGTAGTGGCCAACCTGCGCAAGGACGGGGCGATCATCATTGGCCAGACCAACACGCCGGAGTTCAGCACCCGCTGGTTCACCGACAACCCGCTGCACGGTGCCACCTACAACCCCTGGAACGCGGCGCTGACGCCGGGTGGCTCGTCAGGGGGCGCAGCGGCGGCCGTGGCGTCAGGTATTGGCTGCATCGCCCATGGCAACGATATGGGCGGCTCGCTGCGCTACCCGGCGTACTGTTGTGGCGTGACCACCTTGCGCCCGTCCATGGGCCGCATCGCGAACGGCTCCCCCGCCTGTGAACAGGGCCGCCCGCCGATTTCCCAACTGTTTTCGGTGCAGGGGCCGATCGCACGCAATGTGCAGGACTTGCAACTGGCGTTTGCTTCGATGAGCCAGCCCGCCGCCCTCGACCCGGACTGGCGCGCCGGGCACAACGCCGGGCGCATCGATCGCCCCATGCGCGTGGCCTGCTGCATCGACCCGTTCGACAGCGGTGTCAGCCCGGCGGTGGAACGTGCCATGGCCACCGCATGCCTGGCGCTGACCGAGTCCGGGCACCAGGTAGAACAGGTTCGCCCGCCGCTGGCCCTGGAAGGCGCGATGCTCTGGGGGCGACTGGTCGCCGCCGAATCCACTGCATTGTTCGTAGAGGGTGTCGCACGCCATGGCTCAGCGCAGATCAACGAGGTGGTCAACGGCATGAATGCCCACTTCGGCGCCTCCGATGCCGGTCAGCTGCTGCGCGACTTGCGCCTGCGCAACCTGATCCGTCGCGAATGGAACCTGTGGCTGCAGGCCTACGACGCCGTGCTGATGCCGGTCTCGGCCCAGGCGCCATTCGCGGACAACTACGACCTTGGCGCCCCGGCGCAGCTCGAAGCGCTGCTTGAGGCCCAACGCGCGCTGTACTTGGTCAACCTGCTGGGTTTTCCGGCGGTTGCCGTGCCGACCGACGTGCAGGCGGACGTACCGCAAGGCGTGCAACTGATCGGCGCGCCCCTGGAAGACGAGCGCTGCCTGCAACTGGCAGCAGACATCGAACGCCACTGTGGGGTGTTCACGCCCGCACTGTGGAACAAGCAGCAATCCTTCAGCAACAAGAGCCTTTGACATCATGACCCGATTTATCAGCGTTTCAGACCTCAGCGAGTACTTGTCGGGCCATGGGGTCGATACCCTGCTGCGCCGCCTGACCGACTACATCGAAGATGATTTCCGTCGTTGGCAGGCCTTCGACAAGTCTGCACGGCTGGCCAACCATAGCGATGTCGGCGTCATCGAACTGATGCCCATCGCCGATGCCGGGCGTTATGCCTTCAAGTACGTCAACGGCCACCCTGGCAACATCGAGCACAACTTGTCCACGGTCATGGCCTTCGGCGTGCTGGCCGATGTCGCCACCGGCTACCCGCTGTTGCTCTCGGAACTGACCCTGACCACTGCAATCCGCACCGCTGCCACTTCAGCGCTGGCCGCCAGGTACCTGGCCCGTGACGACTCGAAGGTCATGGCCTTGATCGGCAATGGCTGCCAGAGCGAGTTCCAGGCCATCGCGTTTCACACCCTGCTAGGCATTCAACGGGTGCAGTGTTTCGATGTTGACCCTCGCGCCACGCAAAAGCTGCTGCGTAACCTCAAGGACTATCCAGGCCTTGAGGTGGTGGCCTGTGTATCGGCCAAGGCGGCCGTGCACGGCGCGGATATCATCACCACGGTAACCGCCGACAAATGCCTGGCCACCATCCTCACCTCGGACATGGTGGCGCCAGGCATGCACATCAATGCCGTGGGCGGCGACTGCCCCGGCAAGACCGAACTTGACCCGCACGTGCTGCGCCAAGGCACGGTGTTCGTCGAGTACGAGCAACAGACACGTATCGAAGGCGATATCCAGCAACTGCCCGGTGATTTTCCGGTTACCGAACTGTGGACCCTGATCGCCAATGACCGACACGGTCGCACCAGCAGGGACGAGATCACCGTGTTCGACTCGGTGGGCTTCGCCCTCGAGGACTACTCGGCCCTGCGCCTGCTCTACGAGCTGAGCAGCCAGGAAGGCCTTGGCAGCAGCATCGAACTGGTCCCTGAACTGCCCGACCCCAAGGACCTGTACAGCCTGACCAAAGATGGCCGGGCAACGCGCAGTCTGCGCAAGGTTGCCTGACTTCCGGCACACGTGCGACCGTGGCCGACGTGCCCGGTCGCCGACAATCTGCGCTTTGCCTGCGTCGCCAACAAGAACAACATTTTCCACACAATGGGGCATCCATGAGCAATACGGCTACCTTCAAGCGCAACCTGGGGCTGCTCGACCTGACCCTGATCGGCGTCGGGTCAATGATTGGCTCCAGCTGGCTGTTTTCATCGCTGCTGGCGGTGAAGATCGCCGGCCCGGCCGCCTGGATTTCCTGGCTGATCGCTGCATTCGCCAGTTTCTTCATCGCCATGACCCTGGCCGAACTGGGCAGTGCGCTGCCCAAGACCGGCGGGTTGGTCCGTTACCCGGCCATGACCCACGGGCCTCTGATCGGGTTTATCGTCAGCTTCGCGGCGTTCATCATGTACTCGTGCGTGGCCGGGCTCGAGGCCGTGGCGGTGCGCACCTATGCCAGCGCCTGGCTGCCCGAGCTGGGCGGTGCAGAACCCACCCTGCTCGGCTGGTGGTTCCAAGCCGGTTTGATCGGCGTGTTCTTCCTGATCAACTACTTCGGGGTCAAGTCGTTCGGCAAGGCCAATTCGCTGGTGACCGTCATCAAGCTGGGTGTGCCGGCGGTGGTGATCGTGACCTTGGCCTTGCATTTCGAACCCAGCAATTTCACCGCCCATGCGTTCGCGCCAAACGGCGTCAGCGGTATCACCGCCGCCGTGTCCACTGCGGGGCTGATCTTTGCCTTTGGCGGGTTCCAGAACATCGTGATGTTCAGTGCCGAGGTCAGGAACCCCTCGCGCACCATCACCCTGGCGATCTTCTTCTCGTTGCTGATCACCACACTGGTGTATGTGCTGCTGCAAGTGACCTTCATCGGCGCGGTACCCAGTGCAATGCTGAACCAAGGCTGGGGCGCCCTGCAGATGAGTACGCCGTTCGCCGACCTGGCCAGCATGCTGGGCCTGGCATGGCTGGTCAAAGTGATCATGGCCGATGCCCTGATCTCGCCCGCCGGCACTGGCAACGTGTACCTGGCAGCAACCGCACGGCAGGTGTATGCCTGGGCGCGCAATGGCACATTCTTCAAACGTTTTACCGCACTGGACCCCAACACCGGCGTACCCCGGCTGGCCCTGTGGCTGTCGCTGTTCATGGCGCTGTTCTGGACGTTGCCGTTCCCCTCCTGGGAGGCTTTGGTGCAAGTGAACTCGGCAGCCGGGGTGATGCTGTTCACGCTGTTACCCATCTGCGTGATGACCCTGCGCCTCAACGCGCCTGATCTGCCGAGGCCTTATCGGATCCGCGGCATCGGCCTGATCGCGCCACTGGCATTCGTGAGTGCAACGTTCATCTTCTATTGGGTGGGCTGGAGGACCCTATCGTGGATGCTCGGCGCGTTCCTGCTATTGATGCTGGTCTATTGCCTGGTGGCCCGAGGCAGGCAGGTCGCGGGGGTTGGCTTTGCCCAGCAGTTGCGCTCAAGCGCCTGGATCGTCGCCTACTTCCTGGGCTTGATGCTGATCAGCTGTCTGGGCAACTTCGGTGGCAGCGGGCTCTTGCCGGCACCGTGGGACCAAGCCTTGGTTCTGGTGTTGTCGCTGGCATGCTTCTACTGGGGTGTTGTGTCTGGCATCGCGGGCGCGCCACAGCAGGTGAGGCTGGCCACCGTGCCTGGCGCTTGATCAATGCTTTGCAGAAAGCCTGCCAGCCGCATGGCGATGGCCTCCAGGGCTTGCGGGCAGTAATGCTCAGCGCTCCAACCGGCGTGCAGGTCAATGCCCAGGTAAGGTTGCGCAGCACTGGGTAGTGGGTCGATGACCCGCAGGCTGTGCGCACCGAAGCGCGGCAGGTCGGTCACGATACCAATGCCGCGCCCGGCTGCGCACAGCGCTTGCAACACAGTGGCGTGGCCACATTCGCTTACCCCACGGTAAGCCAGCCCTGCACGAGCCACCGCCAGGTCCAGCTGGATGCGGCTGATGTTCTGGCTGCCGAGCAGCAGCAAGTCGTGTTGCAGCAGCTCGGCCAAGGCTATCTCGCTGCGCCCTTCGAGCGCCCATGGGTGCTCTGCGCAGACATAGGCCCGCAATGGCACCCGCCCCAGATAAAGGCTACGCAAGTCGCTGTCGAGGGCGCTGGGTGTAACCACCATGTCCATGCCTTGATGAAAGCGCTCAAGCAGTTCGGCATGAGGCGCATCCACGGTCAGGATCATCGGGTCGTCCTTGCCCAGCGTGGTGATGAAGGGCGCGATCAACTCACTGATGGTGGCAGGCGTGGCGGCGATGCGCAGGTCGCGCAGTTGGCCGCTGGCCAAGCTTTGCGCGGCAATGCTGATACTGCGCGCCTTCTCCAGCAACTGCCGCGCCAGCGGCACGAGGGTATGGCCCGCAGCAGTCAGGGCCAAGCGGTTGCGATGGTGCCCGAACAGCTGCAGGCCCAGCTCCTGCTCCAGGGTCTGGATCTGACGGCTCAACGCGGGCTGAGCCAGGTGCAGTTTATGGGAGGCCGCGGTCACGGTGCCTAGATCGACCACTGCAAGAAAGCACTCGATCCGCCTGATATTCACTGTGCAGGTACTCTTAGGCCAATGCAGGACGTGCCCGTGAACAGGTCATCACAGCTAAGGAAATCACGGGTTCGCATGGCACGCATCATAACGGGCTTTGCAACATTGCTACAGAGGCTTGCGGATACGCCGACGGCGCTCATGCCCCCATGTGCATCTCGCGAATCAGCTTCTTGTTGATCTTGCCAATGCTGGTCTTGGGGATGTCGGCAACGAAATGCACCTGCCGCGGAATCGCCCACTTGTTGATCTGCCCGCAGTCGACGAACTGCTTCAGGTGCGCCTCGAGCATCGGCTGGTCAAGGCTGCCGCCTGATGCACGCACCACCAGGGCGATAGGCCGCTCGCCCCACTGCTCGTCAGGGATGCCGACCACCGCCACGGCGCTGACCGCCGCATGCTGGCTGATCAGGTTTTCCAGGGTCAACGAGCTGATCCACTCCCCGCCGGTCTTGATCACGTCCTTGATCCGGTCCTTGATCTCCAACACCCCGTGGCGGTCGATCGAGCCCATGTCACCGGTGTGCAGCCAGCCGTCCTGCCACAGTTCGGCGCCTTTGAGCGGCTCGTGCAGGTAGCCCTGGGTCAACCAGGGTGAGCGCACCACGATTTCACCCAGCGACTCACCGTCGTGGGGCATGGCGTAACCCTGGGCATCGATGATGCGCAGGTCGACCATCGCCACGGGGGCGCCGGTTCTGATCCGCTGCGTGACCTGCTCGGCCATGGGCAAGGCCAGGTCGGCTTCGCGCAAGTGGGTCAGGGTCAGCAGCGGGCAGGTCTCGGACATCCCGTAGCCACTGTAGATCAACATGCCACGCTCGCTGGCCTGGCGGGCCAGGCCGTGGGTCAACGCGCTGCCACCGAGCAGGATCTTCCAGCGGCTGAAATCGGTGTGCTGGCCTTGCTCGCAGTCCAGCATCATCTGCAACAGGGTCGGCACGCAGTGGGAGAACGTCACCCCTTCGTCGCGGTACAACCGCACCAGGGTGTTCGGCTCGTAGCGCCCGGGGTACACCTGCTTGACCCCCAGCATCGTGGCCACGTAAGGCACGCCCCATGCGTGCACATGGAACATCGGCGTGATGGGCATGTACACGTCGCTGGACCGTAACAGTGGCTGGCCATCGTAGGCGGCGAAGGTGCCCAGTTCGTTGAGGGTGTGCAGCACCAGCTGGCGGTGGGAGAAGTACACCCCTTTGGGGTTGCCCGTGGTGCCGGTGGTGTAGAACAGCGTCGCCACCGAGTGCTCGTCGAAGTCGTCGAACTCGGCTTCAGGGCTGGCGGCGGCCAGCAGCGCTTCGTACTCGCCCAGCACGGGCAACGAAGTGGCCGGCGCCTGCGCGTCCGTAAGCTGCACGTAGCCGCGCACGGTCCCCAGCTGACCGTGAATCTGCTCCAGCAGCGGCACGAAGTCGTCATGCACCAGCACCAGGTCGTCTTCGGCGTGGTTCATCGTGTAGGCAACCTGCTCGGGGGACAGGCGCACGTTCACCGTGTGCAACACCGCACCCAGCATCGGCACGGCAAAAAAACACTCGAGCGAGCGGTGGCTGTCCCAATCCAGTAGCGCCACGGTATCCCCGGCCTGCACCCCGGCCGCACGCAGCGCATTGGCCAGGCGCCGGACCCGCTGGTCGAGGTCGCGGTAGGTGTAGCGCAGCTTGTCGGCGTAGACGATCTGCTGTTCCGGCTGGTGGCGGACCCCTGACATCAGCAGGCGTTTGATCAGCAGGGGGTAGGCATAGGCACCGGCTGCCGGCGGCATTATTTTTGTCTTGGCCATGTAGGTAGCTTCCAGTTGTTCGTGTTCGGTTCGACTAAAAGGCACTCACGCGCTCATCCGCGTGGGCGCCTGGGGTTGGCACACGCGCTCGTCAGGTGGCGTCGGCGCAGCACACGTCTCGGGCTCGGCGGCAACAAAGCGCTTGTCCGGCAGCAGGAAGTACGACAACGCCGGGATCAGCACCAGGGCACCCAGCATGTTCCACAGGAACATGAAGGTCAGCAGGATGCCCATGTCGGCCTGGAACTTGATCGGCGACCAGGCCCAACCGACCACGCCCGCCGCCAGCGTGATGCCGACCAGGCCGACCACCCGGCCTGTGAAGGCCACGGCGTTCTGGTAGGCCTCGCCCAACGAGCGGCCCTGGCGCTGGTAGTGCAACTGCACGCTGAGCAGGTACAAGGCGTAGTCCACGCCAATCCCGACACCCAGGGCGATGACCGGCAACGTGGCCACTTTCACGCCAATGCCCATCGCCACCATCAAGGCCTCGCACAGCACCGAGGTCAGCACCAGCGGCAACAGCGCCACCAAGGTCGCCCGCCAGCTGCGGAAGGTGATCAGGCAAAACAGCGTGACCGCTAGGTAGACGAACAGCAGCATGGTGCGGTTGGCGTCTCGGACCACGATATTGGTTGCCGCCTCGATGCCGGCGCTACCGGCCGCAAGCATGAACTGGCGCTCTGGGGTGCTGTTTTCGCGGGCAAAGCGGTCGGCGATAGCCACCACATCGTCGAGGGTCTGGGCCTTGTGGTCCTTGAGGTAGGCGATCACCGGCATCAGCGAACAATCGTTGTTGAACAGCTCCGGGGCGTTGACCGACGCTTGTTGGGCGGCATAGTTGAGCATGTCCTGGTTGCGCTGCAGGCTGCTCATCTTCGGGTTGCCCTCGAACGAGCCTGCGGTGATCTGGCGCACGGCGTTGACCAACGAAACGGTGGTCTGCACGCCCGGGTACTGCTGCAGCTCCCAGGCCAGGCGGTCGGCGAGCATCAGCGTCTGGTAGCTCAGGCAGCCTTCCGGTGGGGTCTTGATCATCACCGCAAACAGGTCGCTGGACAGTGCGTAGTGGCGGGTGATGTAGGCGTTGTCGCGGTTGTAGCGCGAGTCGGCGCGCAGCTCCGGCGCGCCGCTGTCGAGGTCACCGATCTTCAGTTGCAGGCTTGCCCAGAAACCAACTGCGCCCATCAGCACGGCCACCAGCACCGCGCCGGTCGCCCACTTGCGCGTGGTGAAGCGGTCGAGCGCATCCCACAGCTTGCCGAAGCCGCGGTGCTCGGCGGCGCGGCGGTCAATGCGCAGGGCACGCTCGGCGGCCTTGCGGCCCACGCCGACATACGACAGCGCCACCGGTATCAACAGCAACGAGGTGAAGATCAGTACCGCAACCCCAATGCTCGCGGTGATCGCCAGGTCCTTGATCACCGGGATGTCGATCAGCATCAGCACGGCAAAGCCCACGGCGTCGGCCAGCAGCGCGGTGACCCCGGCCACGAACAGGCGCCGAAAGGTATAGCGCGCGGCTACTTGCCTGTGCGTGCCGCGGCCGATGTCCTGCATGATGCCGTTCATCTTCTGCGCCGCATGAGAGACGCCGATGGCGAAGATCAGAAACGGCACCAGGATCGAATAAGGGTCGATGGCATACCCCAGCCAGCCGACGATACCCAGTTGCCACACCACCGCCGCCAGCGAACAGCACACCACCAGCAAGGTACTGCGCACACAGCGGGTATACAGGTAGATGATCAGCAGCGAAGTGCCCACCGCCAAGGCGAAGAACATCATCACCTGGACCAGCCCGTCGCTCAGGTCGCCCATCAGCTTGGCAAAACCGATGACCCGCACCTTGTACTTGCCGTGGCCCTCCTCGCCTGCCCTGCGCGCCTTGCTGTCGCCGGCGTACTCGTACTTGTCGCGCAGTTGCTGTTCGAGCATCTGCGAGAACTGCCGGTAGTCGATGCCGCGGCCAGTGGCCAGGTCGTGGTCGAGCAGCGGCACCACCAGCATGCTCGACTTGAAGTCGGTCGCCACCAGGCTGCCGACGATGCCGGCACGGTTGATGTTCTGCCGCAGCTGCTCGATGTCGGCCGGCTTGCCCTGGTAGTCGTCGGGCATCACCGTGCCGCCCTGAAAGCCCTCCTCGGTGACTTCGGTCCAGCGCACACCGGGGCTCCACAACGACTTCATCCAGGCGCGGTCCACGCCCTGGGCGAGAAACAGCTCGTCGTTGATCTGCTTGAGCACATTCAGGTACTCAGGGTCGAAAATGTCGCCCTGGGTGTTCTCCACCACCACCCGCACCGAGTTGCCCAGGCCGCGCAGCGATTTGCGGTTGTCCAGGTAGTTCTGGATGTAGGGTTGGCTCTGCGGGATCATTTTCTCGAAACTGGGCCGCAACTCCAGGCGGGTCAGCGCCAGGTAGCCCAATACCCCCGTGACCAGCACCATGAACAGCATGAACAGCGGGCGGTAGTTGAAGACCATGCGCTCCAGCAGGTTGCCGGAGCGGGGATCGAAATCCTTCAGGTCGCGGATCACCGGCAGGGTGTCTTGCTTGATGTTGGCCATCACGAGTTCTCTTCGAATGCTCAGGGTTGTTATCGGGCCGGCAGCACGCGTACACCGCGTTCACCCACCAGTACGGTGCCGTTGCTGCGGGCCTGCACCGCAGCGGTCACCGGCGCCGGCGGCACCTGCGGCTGCACGGCAAAACTCAGGCCGCCGTCGCGGCTGCGCAGTACCTGGCCGGCCTGGCTGAACAACCAGTAGTCGCCGTTGCTGTCGATGCTGGCAGCCGTGATGCTTTGCGTAACCCCCGTGTTCACCCGGGCCCAGCTCTGCCCGCCGTCACTGCTGCGCGCCACATGGCCACGCAGGCCATACGCAAGCACTTCGCCGGGTTTGCCGAGCACCCCGAACCAGGTCCCCTGGTAGGGGCTGGGCAAGCTGACGAAACGCTGTTGCCCAGCCTGCCACTTGAGCAGCAAGCCCTGTTCACCGGCCACGTACAGCTCATCACCGATTGCATGGATGGCATTGAGGTGCAGGCCTTGCGGGTTGTCGGTGCGGTCCTGCATCGGCACCCAGCTGTTGCCGCCGTCGTCGGTGCGCAGGATCAGGTTGAACACGCCCACTACGTACCCGTGCCGGGCGTCGACGAACCACACGCCAAGCAAGGGTTTGTCGGCGCCCTCCTCCACCAGCCGCCGGCCTTCGGCGGCAAATGCCGGCCATTGGGGGTCGTCCGGATGCGCCTTGGCCAAGGCCTGGTAATGCGCCTCGACCAGCGTGCCGATCTGCCGGCCGTCAAGCTGCCGGGCCCAGCTCGCCCCCCCGTCGCGGCTGTGCAGGACCACGCCATCGTTGCCCACCGCCCAGCCTTCGCGCGCGTTCGCAAAGACCAGGGCGTTGAGGTCGGCACTGACCGGCACACTGGCCTGGTGCCAGTCCTGGCCCTGGTTGTCGGAATACACGATGTGCCCACGCGGCCCCACCGCCACCAGCCGATCCCCCGCCCGCGTCACATCGCGCAGGGGGCTGAGCACCGCCAGCGCGCTCGGCTTGGCCGGCAAGTCCAGCACATCGACATACCCAGCCGCCCGCGCCGGGCCTTGAACGCCAGCCACAGCCATGGCCAACGCCAGCGCCCACGGCGCCCATTTTCTTGAACAAGCCATGCCACATCCTCTGCAGACTCTGCCGGCTGCCCTTCTGGCGCAGCCGGCAGGTTGATCGTCGGGGGTCAGCGAATACCGGCGCCGGCGAGGGCTTCGGGCGACCACTGCGCCTTGGACAGAGGGCTGATGTACTCGATACCACCGTGCGGGCCGATCAGGCCGTTGATGTTGTAGCTGCCGCCGACCAGGTCGTAGACCACATGCGGGTTGTTGTTGGGGATCTGCACGTCGTAGCTCTGCGTGAAGAAGCTGTAGGAGCCGCGATACAACTGGCCTCGGGCGTCGTACTGGTCGGACGCCAGGGCGAACCAGCTGTCCTCGTCCAGGTAGAAGCGGCGTTTGGCATAGATGTGCCGGGCATTGCCCTTGAGGGTGCCCTCGACCACCCAGACCCGGTGCTTCTCCCAGCGCACCTGGTCTGGCGCCAGGTGGTTGGGCGTGGTCAGGCTTTTCGGGTCGTGAATGTAGGTCAACCGGTAGGTGTTGTACGGCACGTACATTTCGCGCTTGCCCACCAGGTGCCAGTCATAGCGGTCCAGCGCACCGTTGAACACATACACATCATCGAAGGTACCGGAGCCGGCCGTACCGGGGTTTGGCGTGTCGTAAGCCAGGTTCGGTGCCAACTTCACCCGGCGCTGGCCCGGCAGGTACTGCCAGGCACGGCGTTCCTGTACCAGTGGGTTGGCGGCATCCTTGAGCATCATCGACTCACCGGCACGGCGTGCCGGGCCTTCGAAGTACAGCTTGGTCTGGAAATAGATGTCCTTGGCTCCGATGACCTTGTTCAGGTCCTCGTAGATCGGGTAGGCGTTGTAGGCCAGGCCCGTGGTGGCCAGGGCTGCCACACCGGCTGCGTCGACGTTCCACGAATCGTACTTGGCCTTCTGCGCTACGCCCTGGTAGCGCAGCAGGTGGTTCCACATGGCTTCGGCGCCCGACTGCGGGATGGGGAACGGCACGCCAGGCAACACATTCTCGATGGCCAGGCCATCCTGCAGCGACTTAGCGTTGGCGGCATTTTTCAGGGTGTTGTCCAGCAGCGCCTTGGGCAATGCCGCCGTACGGTGGCTTGGGTAGACCTCGATGCGGAAGGTGGGGAAGCGCTTGGCCAGCTCCACCGTGGTGGCGGTCAGCGAGCCCTGGTACTGCTCGACGTTCTTGCCATCGATCACCAGCAGTGGCTTTTCCGCCGTGTAGGGGTCAGGCCGCAGGGTATCGCCTTGCTTGAAACCGGCAGGCGGGGTGTTCAGGCCGCCCTCGTAGGGCGGGATGGAGCCGTCGGCGTTGCCCGCCTGGTCGGCCCCCACCACGGTCAGGTCCTTGCCCAGCCGGGCGACGTCCTGGGCCGGTGCGCCCGCGTGGGCATGCCCGGCGAAGATGACCGCCAGCGAGGCGCACAGCAGGCTGTTGAGATGCTTCATCGCGTTTCTCCGCTTGTTGTTGTAGTGGCGTTTCAGAAGGTGGTCTTGAACGACGCGGTGACCATGCCGCGGTCCTTCAACAACGGCGCCAGGCCTGCCTGCGAGGTAATCTGGCCGGGGATGCACTGGTAGCGCCCGTTGGTGCCTGGGGTGTTGTTGTCGGTACCGGTTTCGCAGGTATCGAACTTGCCGAAGGAGTCGACATACTTCAGGTCGAACTTGTACTTCTGGTAGACATCGGCGGCGATGCCCACCGAGTAGCTGCCCGAATCCTCGTTGCCGCCCAGTTGCACGGCAGAGTTGCCCTTGAGGCCGACGTTGTAGGACAGCGGCATGGAGATATCGACCCCAGGCAGCGCCTGGAACCAGGTCGGCGTGAAGTTGACCGCCAGGGTGTAGGCGTTGGTGGTGACCTTGTCGACACCCTCGTAGCTGGAATCACCCTTGAAGGTCTGCTCACCCTTGTCGACGCTGACCAGGTGGGTCATGGCGCCCTCCACCGCCAGCGACGAGGCGTCCCACAGTGGCGTGGCACCGAACGTGACCAGGCCGTTGAGCACCACATGCAAGGTCTTGCCGCGGGCCAGGCCGGTCTCGCCGTTGCCCGGCACCTCGCCGATCAGGTTGGTGCCGCCCGCCGTGCCCGCCAAGGCCTGGTACAGCGGCCCGTTGATGGTGGTGAAGTTGCTGATCAGCGGCATGTTCTCGCGGTAGTTGACGTCCAGCCCGACACTCACCGGCCCGACGTTCTTCGCCAGGCTGATGCCGTAGATATCGATGTCGTCGGCGTAGGCCGCCATATAGGTGGTACCGTCCAGGCTGCCGGTGTGCAGGTTGGGCGCATTGATCAGCACGGCCGGGGTCGGGTCGGAGGTGTTGCGGTAGTAGAAGCCCAGGGTGCCGTCGAGCCATTCCGGGCTCCACTTGGCCATCAGGCCGAAGTCGCCCGCGTTGCGTGGCCGGATGTCATGCCCGCGGGGCGCACCGTAGAACGCACCGGCCCCGCCAACGGCATTGGGCACCGGCAGCCAGAAGATATCGCCACCCTCGCCGAGCATGTCGTAGGCGCCCATGTAGGTACCGCCTTCGGGCAGGCGCGAGTTGTCGAACTCGAGGAAGTACTGCGCCGCCAGCGTCAGCTCGGGGTTGACCGTGAAGCTCAACGACAGCTGCTTGCGCGGCAGGAACAGCTCTTTGGTTTCGGTGCCCGGCACGTTGTACAGCTTGGCCAGGTCCAGTGCCGACTGGCCATAGTTGATGCCGTTGGCGGCGTTGAACAATGTCTCGCCCCAGTACACCGAGTGCCAGCCAAGCTTGCCACTCAACATCGACTCGTCGCCGATCTCGGTGTTGTAGAAGACGAAGGCATCGAGAAACTCGCCGGACGGCCCATTGTAGTAACGGTCGCTGTAACGGCTCAGGCCATGATGACGCGCCGGGCCGCCGGCCAGCACGGTGCCCGCCGGCAAGCCTGCGGCCGGGCGCGCCAGCACCAGGTTGCCGGCATTGCCCTGCTGGCCGGGGAACGGGTTGCTGTTCGAGCCGACGTCGTCATAGGCATGGTCGTACCAGCTGGCGGCGCTGACGCGCATGCCCATGCTGCCCTGATAGACGATATCCAGCTCGGTGAGCAGGTCCAGGCGCTGGGTAACCGCGCTGCCCACACTGAAATTCTTGTCGCCGTCATTGAGGTTGGAGGTGCGGGCGACCTTGGCGTTTTCGCTTTCGACCCGCTGGCCGTAGCTCAGCTTGGCGGTGTTGTCGAAGCGCACGCTCCAGTCGGGGTCGGCGATGTCCAGCTGGAATGCCTGGGCAGCGGGTGCACCGGCGATCAGCAGCAGCGTGACCATGAGGTTACGGCGGGGAAGGCAGAAGAGAACGTTCTTATTGTTGTTCATGCGATGTCTCTGCTTGGGTGAGTCTCTGCTTGGGTGATAGGTGCGCCCTAGTAATCGAGTTGCCGGATCAGGGCCTCGGCGTGGGGCCATGGGCCGTAGCCCGAGGCAGGGTTGAGGTGGCCGACGGCACCGAGCTCGAGCAGCTCGCTGCCCCACTGCGCGGCCATGCCGGCCACTGCGGCGGGGCTGGCCAGGTGGTCATTGCTGCTGGCCGCCAGCAGGCTTGGGAAAGGCAGCGGGCCGCCCGGCAGCGGCGCCCAGCCGTGGGCGCGCAGGCTGTCAGGGCTGGGGTAGCCTTGCGGCCAGTCGCTTTGCAGGTCAGGGGGGGCGGCGAGCAAGGCGCCCTTGATCGGGCGCTGATAACGTGCGGCCCAGTGCACCACCATCAGCACACCGGCACTGTGCGCGACCAGGATCACCGGGCCATCGATTGCGGCCAGTTCACGCTCGATCGCCTCGACCCGCGCCGTGCAACTGAGCCCGTCGGTTGTCAGCGGCGGCACGGCACGCACCTTGGCCAGGCGAGCCTGCAACAGGGTTTGCCAATGTTCTGCCACATGGTCGCGCAGACCGGGAACGATCAGCACGGTAGCGGCGGTTTGCAGTTTTTCCATGTCAGGGCCCTTTGCTCTGGATCACTCGGTCGATTGCCGACTGCTTGAGGGCCAGAGTAAAGCGTCGTTCCGGCACACGCTTTACATTGCGCGTCAGCCATTTTTCAGTTGATGACACAGTTGGCATGGCGGCCCGCACGCCCTTGGTGAGTGGGACCAGCGGTCTGAAAATGGCTTTGCATCCGATGACACAAACGCTATAAGTGACTACCCGCCAGCGCAGCGGGACGCCCATCAAGAACACGTGGAAAACAACAAATATGACCGTGCTCGCCCGTGCTGCTTCGCTGACCAATTACCTGGAAGTCTCCCGCCATCTGGGCCTCAATGGCCATGGGCTGCTGGCCCAGGCTGGCCTCAGCGCTTCATTGCTCGAAGCCCCCGACCAGCGCATTCCAGTCGCTGCTGCGATCAACGTGCTCGAAGAGTCGGCGCGCCTGAGCGGCTGCGAAGCCTTCGGCCTGCGCATGGCCGAACTGCGCCAGTTGTCGGATTTTGGTGAAGTCAGCCTGCTGATCAGCCACCAGCATTCGCTGCGCGATGCGCTGCAGGTGATCGTGCAATATCGCCATGTGCTCAACAATGCCCTGGCGATTCACGTCGAAGAAACCGGCAAGACGGTGATCATTCGCCAGGAAGTCATCACCGAGCAGCCCATGCACAGCCGCCAGGCCATCGAGCTGGCCATCGGTGTCATGCACCGCTTCTGCTCGGCGTTGCTGGGCGCGCACTGGCACCCGGTCAGCGCCAATTTCACTCACGCTGCCCCCGCCGACCTGGCCATCCACCGCCGCATCTTCGGCTGCAAGCTGGAGTTCAACAGCGACTTCAACGGCATCGTCTGTTCCGCCGCCGACCTGGACACGACCAACCCACAGGCCAACGAAGCCATGGCGCGCCTGGCCCAACGCTACGTGTGTGCCCTGCAGGATGACGGCAACCCTTCGCTGGTGCACGAGGTGCGCAAATCGATCTTTCTGCTGATGCCGATGGGCCGCGCCACCATCGAGCACATCGCCCAGACCCAGGGCATGAACGTGCGCACCTTGCAGCGCCGCCTGGAAGAAGATGGCGCCACCTTCAGCGAGCTGGTCAACAGCGTGCGCCGCGACCTGGTGCTGCGCTACCTGGAAAGCCCCGGCTATTCACTGGGGCGTATCGCCGACATGCTTGGCTATTCCATGCACAGTTCATTCACCCGCTGGTTCATCAACCAGTTCGGCCAACCACCGGCCACCTGGCGTGTGCAGCATGACCTGCACACGCCGCACAAACGCGCCCGCAGCGCCGCGCAAGGGCCTGTCACCACGCGCTGAGCGCCTGGTGTATTTGGGGCCACCAGGTGCCTGGCTTGGCATTTTCAGCGCCTATCAGATCGAGCGCCGCCCGCGCGGCGCATCGCGAGCGCAGCTCGCTCCTACATTTGTTTCGGGCCAATTATTCCTGTGCCATGGGCGCGCGATCCCTTTGGCGCCCGCCTGAATATCGCGTCGTGCCGACAAGGCGGTCGCGCGCAAATGCCACAGGCCTCACTGGCCCGAAACAAATGTAGGAGCGAGCTGCGCTCGCGATGCGCCGCGCGGGCGGCGCTCGATCTCCGCCCCACCTCCAAACCCAAGACAGGCACCTAGCCGCCATCATCCTATCTCCCGACAAGCACATACCAGCCGCACTTCCCCAACATTCCGTGAAGAAACCTAAAAAAGCCGAGGCCATCCTGGCCTCCGTCGCCTGGGCAAGCGCCAGGCTGTTCATGACAGGGTCTCCTGGCAGGCCATCACGATGAACACCCGGTCACCCTCCACCTCCACGGGGTAGCTGGCCACCTTGAGCGCCGTGGAATTGAGCAGGTAGCCGCTGGCCAGGTCGAAGCGCAGGCCATGGGCCCGGCACTGGATAACGCCACCGTCCAGCTGGCCGGCACACAGCGACGACCCTTGGTGCGGGCAGTTGTCGTCAATGGCCAGCAAACGCCCGGCGATATTGAACAGCGCCAGGCTTTTGCCTGCATGCTCGAACAACGCGCGCCCGCCGACAGTGGGCACGCGCTGGGCCGGCACCTCGATACGCTGCGTCATGCGCCGGCCCCCGCTGCTGCCGAACGCGACAGCGCCAGCTGCATGGCGTCGAGCAACGCCTCTGGCGGCTGCGCACCGAACACGGGCAGATGATCGTCGAACACGAAACACGGCACACCCCGGCTGGCGATGTTCGCGCTGGCACTGGCAAACGGCCGGCCATCGCCGCGCAGGCTGCCGGCCATCGCGGCAGGCGCAAAACCGCACTGCTCGGCAATACGCAACAGCGTGGCGCGGTCGCCCAGGTCTTCGCCCAGCCGGAAATACGCTGCAAACAGCCGCTCCAGCAGCGCTTCGAGCTGCTGCTCGCTGCCCAGCTCGGCGGCATGCAACAGCAAGCGATGGGCGTCTGCAGTGTTGGGCATGCGCGCAATGCGGTTGAAATCGAGCTGTTCACCTACCGCACTGGCGGCCTCCTGTACCTGGGCCTGGCGTTGGCGCACCGCCTCGTCACTGCCCAGGCGGCGCTGGTAGAACGCGGCGAACGGCTGGCCGGCCACAGGCATGTCGGGCAACAACTGCACGCCCTGCCAAGCCAGGTTGATCACGACCTCGGGCCGCGCTTCGCGCAACTGCGCCAGCGCACGCTGCAATTGCCGCTTGCCGATCAGGCACCACGGGCAGATGAAATCGACGTACACATCAATCGACAATGAAGGGTTCACGTTCGGGCCTCCAGTACAGGCTCGACAGGCGCTGGCATGCTTTCGCCCAGGGCCAGGCGCGCCATGTCACGGTGGTAGTGGCGCTTGGCGTAGAAGAACACCGCCGCGGCGGCGATGCTGATCAACGGCACCAGTTCAAAGGCGGCCTGCAAACCGATCAGGTCGGACACCTTGCCGGTGATCAACGGGCCGGTGGCCAGGCCGAGCAAGTTGTTGCTCAAGGTCAGGGTGGCGAAGGCAGTGCCATGCACCGTGTAGTGGGTCAGGTTGGCGACCATGGCGCTGGACGGGCCATTGGTGCCGGCGGCTATCATCATGCCCAGGCAGATGAGCACCAGCTGCGGCATGCCCGCCGGCAAGGCGAAGGCCACCGACAGCAGCACGCAACTGCCCAGGCAATAGGCGATGGCCAGGCTGATCTTGCGATCAGGGCGGTTGCGCCCCATGCGGTCGCACAGCATGCCGCACAGCACGATGCCCACCCCACTGCACAGCACGATGAGCGCCGCCACCGCGCCGGCCTGGTCGGTGCTCATGGCGTAGTAACGGTTCAGGTAACTGGGGAACCAGACGATCACCGTGCCGCCGACGAACAGCTGCAAGCCGCTGCCCACGTAGGCGCTGATGACCGAACGGCTGGAATACAGCGTGCGCAACGGCCGCAATGCCTTCAGCGCAGCCTTGTCGGCGGCATCGGCCAGGCCCCTCGGGGCAATGCGCGCCTCACGCACGATCAACGGGTAGAGCACCGCCAGGGCCAGGCCAAAGAACGCCATGCCGGCAAACGCCCAGCGCCAGCCCAGGTGCTGGGCCATCACGCCGCCCAACGCCATGCCCAGCACCGAGCCGAACATGCCACCGGCCATGAACGAGCCGGCCAGGGTGGCGCGCATCTCGCGCGGGAACACCGCCACCACCACGGCGATGCCGACGCTGCCGTAAGCGGCCTCGCCGACGCCGACCAGAAAGCGCGCGATGAACATCTGCTGGTAGTTCTCGGCGACAGCGCAGCCCAGCGTGGCCAGGCTCCACATCACCGCCATGAAGGTCAGGCTCTTGATCCGGCCGATGCGGTCGGCGAGCAAGGACAGCGGAAAGGTCAGCAGGCCGACCATCAAGGCAACGATGCCACTGAGCAGGCCGAGCTGGCTGTCGCTGAGCTGCCACTCCTGCTTCAGCAGGGGGAACACGGCATTCAGCACTTGCCGCGACATGTAGTCGGAGATCAACAAACCGAAGGTCAGGGCAAAGACGATCCAGGCGTAGCGCCGGGGGATGCCCAGTGATGTATCAGTGCCGGGTTCTGACGCACTGGCGTGGTAGGTGGCCATGCTGCCTCCTCGGGTATCTGGCTTGGGTTGTTTTTGTTGTTATGGATAACAGCCGATCAGGTTCTACTGGAAGAACAACAGCGCGCTATGGGCCCTGCAAAAACATGTGGGAGCAACTGCCTTGCTCAAGCGGCTCCCACAAGCCCCTGCTCATTCATCACGCGCGCTGTGGCACGCCCTTCTGCCCTGGCCGGCGGTTCGGCGCCATGCCGTTGGCCAGCAAGGTTTGCTCGACGGTCGCGTACTGCTCGCCGATGCGGTAGATGGCGCGCGCTTCCTTGCCGCTGGCCACCTCACGCCCCAGTTCGTGCGCCACGCGCACGGTCTGCTGAATCTGCTGCACCGAGGTGAACGGCTTGCCGTGCTGGTCGATGATGGTGTCTTCGATGCCACAGCGCGGGTGCAGGCCCATGGCCAGGGCCATGGTATTGAACGGCAGCACATTCTTGAGCAACGACTCCGCAGTCAGGGTGCAACCGTCCGGCGCCCGGTGCACGAAATTGAAGAAGTTGAACGGGTTGGGGCCGTCAAAGCCGCCACCAATGCCGATCCAGGTCAGGTTCAGCGGGCCTTTGTAAACGCCCTTGCGCACCAGGCGCTCGAGGGTCTCCAGGGCATGCATGCCGGTCAGCTGGAAGTGCGGCTGGATGTTGCTCGCCTGCAGGCGGCGCAAGTGCTCTTCGACCCAGGCCGGCCCCGCAGGCACGGTCATTTCACTGTAGGCGGCCTGGATCCCGGGGCTGGCCAGCGATGTGCCTTCCAGGTACTCCGGGTACAGCAGCTCCATGATGTTCATCTGGGTGGTGTTGATCGCCACCGTCACCTGGTCCGGCTTGGGGGTCAGCTCGGCCAGCATGTGCCGGGTGTCGTCGCTCAGCCACTTGGCCGCTTCACCTTCGCCTTCGGGCGCAAAGGAAATCGAGCCACCCACCTGGATGATCATGTCCGGTACCGCTTCGCGGACCCCAGCGATCAGTTCGTTGAACTTGGACAGGCGCTTGGAGCCGGTGCCATCGAGTTCGCGAACGTGCAGGTGGAGCACCGTGGCGCCCGCTTCATAGCAGTCGACTGCCTTTTGCACCTGCTCATCCATGGTGACCGGGATGTCCTGCGGGAAATCATCCGGCATCCACTCGGGGCCATAGGGCGCCACGGTGATGACTACCTTTTCCATGTTTTCCGGGTGCAGCGAGTCGTCGAAGAATTGCATGTCTGATCCTCAGTCTTGTTCTTGTCTGTTCAGAAGGTGCTGTCGCCCATGATCCCGGCACGCTCCATCTTGCGATGGCAGGCCGGGTAGTCCATGACGGCGTAATGCTGGGTGCTACGGTTGTCCCAGATGGCGATGCTGTTGGGTGTCCAGCGCCAGCGCACCTGATACTCGGGGATGTACACCTGGCTCACCAGGTAGCGCAGCAGGTCGGCGGCACCGGGGTTGGCGTCCTGGCCGAAACGCACACGTTCGGGGGTGTGGTAATTGCTGAAATGGGTGGCGAAGGCATTGACGAACAGCACCTTCTCGCCGGTTTCCGGGTGGGTGCGCACCACCGGGTGCTCGGCGTCGGGGTAACGCGCCTTGAGCGCAAGGCGCTTGTCCAGCGGCATGGCCGCCCCAAAGCTGGCCTCGATGCTGTGCCGGGCGCGCAGCCCTTCGACCCTGGCCTTGATCTCGGCCGGCAGGTTGTCGTAGGCCAGCACCATGTTCGCCCACATGGTGTCGCCGCCTACCGGTGGGCATTCGACGCAGCGCAGCACGCAGCCCATCGGCGGCGCTTCGCGCCAGGTGGCGTCGGTGTGCCAGGCATTCTCATAGCGGTCGGCCGGCTGATCGGGGCGCTTGTAGATCTGCACCAGGCCGGGGTGCTCCGGGTCGCTGCCGGCGACCGGGTGGTCTTCCAGCTCGCCGAAGCGGCGGGCAAAGGCCACATGCTCGGCGCGGCTGATGGCCTGGTCACGCAAGAACAGCACCCGGTGCCTGAGCAGTTGGGCGCGGATCTCGGCGAACAGGCCGTCATCATGAATGGCATCGGCCAGCCTGACGCCCACCAGTTCGGCACCGATGGCGCAGGTCAGTTGTTCGACTTGCATGGCAGTGCCCCCTCAGATGACGAAGATCGACGAACCCGTGGTCTTGCGTGACTCCAGGTCACGGTGGGCCTGCACCGCATCCTGCAGGGCGTAGTGCTGGTTGATCTCGATGCGGATGCGGCCACTGCTGACATGGTCGAACAGCTCGCTGGCCAGGCGGGCTTTTTCCGCCGGCTCGGCGATATAGTCGGCCAGGGCCGGCCGGGTCATGAACAGCGACCCCTTGATCGCCAGGATCTGCGGGTCGAACGGTTCGATGGGGCCGGACGCAGTGCCCACGCAGACCATCAGGCCGCGGCGCTTGAGCGAGTCCAGCGAGCCCATGAAGGTGTTGCGGCCGACGCTGTCGAAGACCACGTTGACGCCCACACCGTCGGTCAGCTCACGCACGCGGCTGGCCACATCCTCGTGGCTGTAGTTGATGGTGTGGTCGCAACCATGGGCGCGTGCCACCTGGGCCTTGGCGTCGGTGGACACCGTGCCGATCACGGTCAGGCCCAGCAGTTTGGCCCACTGCGAAACGATCAGGCCGACGCCGCCCGCCGCAGCGTGCAGCAGGATGCTGTCACCCGGCTTGAAGTCGTACAGGCGGCGCATCAGGTACGACGCCGTCAGGCCGCGCATGGTCATGGCGGCGGCGGTCTCGAAGGACAGGGTTTCCGGCAGTTTGATCAGTGCTGCTGCGGAGATCAGGCGTTCGGTGCTGTAGGCGCCGAGGGTGTTGATAAAGCCGGTGTAGGTCACCCGGTCGCCAACAGCCACATGGCTGACGCCCTCGCCCACCGACTGCACCACACCCGACGCTTCCACGCCCATGCCATTGGCCAGCGGGATCGGGTAGGTGCCGTTGCGAAAATAAGTGTCGGCGTAGTTAAGGCCGACCGCCACGTGGCGCAGGCGCACCTGCCCAGGGCCCGGCTCGCCGACTTCGACGTCTTCGTAGCGCAGGACCTCAGGCCCTCCGGTTTCGTAGAAACGTACCGCTTTGGCCATGCCAATCTCCTTTCTTGTCGTTCTTGTTAACCGATAAACCGCGTGTTGAAGGGCAATTTAGGCCGTTGCGCCAAGCGGCGCTTATCATCGGACGACAACGGTTTTTCAGTTGATGACAGCGCGCATGGCACAAGCGCTCAGAACGCTGAAAGGGCACCATCGACGGCGATGGCCTGGCCGGTCATGTAGCTGTTTTCGCGGGCACACATTGCCCGCCCCCCGTGGCGGCACGGGCGAGGATCTTCTTCGCCAGGCTCATTCGGTGCACTTCGTTGGGGCCGTCATAGATGCGGAAGCTACGGGCATCACGGAAGATCCGCTCGACAATCGATTCGCCCGTGACGCCCTGCCCGCCCAGCACCTGCACGCAGCGGTCGATCACCCGCCAGATGGCCTCGGAGCTGAGCACCTTGGCCATGCTCGACTCGAAATTGCCACGCTCGCCCTGGTCCAGTACCCAGGCGCAATGCCAGATAGCCAGGCGCGTGGTATGCAGGTCGATTTCGTTGTCGGCGAGCATGAAGCCCACGCCCTGATGCTCGCCCAGCGGCTTGCCGAACGACATTCGCCGGTTGGCATAGTGGCAGGCCTCGTCATGGGCGCGGCGGGCCTGGCCCAACCAGCGCATGCAGTGGGTCAGGCGGGCCGGCGCCAGGCGCACCTGGGCGTAACGGAAACCTTTGCCCACCTCGCCCAGCACATCGCTGGCCGGCACCCGCAGGTTGTCGAAGCGCAACACCGCATGGCCGCCGGCAAAGCAGCTGTCCAGCGAGCCCATCATGCGTTCCAGGATAAAGCCCGGGCGGTCGGTGTCGGTCAGGAACATGGACGCGCTACCGTCCTCCATGCGCGCCATGATGATCGCCAGCTGCGCGCCTTCGGCACCGGTGATGAACCACTTCTGGCCATTGATGACGTAGTCGTCACCGTCACGCACTGCCTGGGTCGTCAGCATCGAGGGATCGGAGCCGGCACCTGGGCTCGGCTCGGTCATGGCGAAGCACGAGCGGATGTGGCCCTGCACCAGTGGCCACAGCCAGCGGTCTTTCTGCGCCGCCGTGGCCACGTGTTCCAACAGGTGGATATTGCCTTCGTCGGGCGCGTGGATGTTCAGGGCGACGGGCCCCAGTGGCGAATAGCCCGCCTCTTCGAAAATGATCGCCTTCTCGATATGGCTCAGACCCAGGCCTCCCATTTCACGCGAGGCATGCGGGGTCAGCAGGCCGTGTTCGCGGGCCCTGTCGAGCAGCGTCTGGCGCAGCTCAGGCGATGGACCATGGGCTGTCTGGCGGGGGTCATGCTCCATCGGCAGTACCGATTCGGCAATGAAGTGCCGGACTTTGGCTTGCAGGGCGAGCTGTTCGGCTGGCAGGGCAAAATGCATGGTGGGGTTCCTTGTAGAGGCTCAGGCGTGCAGGCGACGCGGGTCGATGGCGGCATGCAACTGCTCCATGACGGTCTTGTCGATCGATGCCTTGCCGGGGTCGTAGGGGGTGTAGTTGAGGGTGCGTATGCACGCGTGGGTTACCTGCGCGCCCGCCATGTCGATATCGACGATGTTCAGGCAGGCAGGGTCTTGTTCGAAAGCGGCAAGCCCGCCCAGCCCGGCACCGCTGGCCCAGGCCAGCAGGATGCGGTTGACGGCGTCGTGGCTGACCAGCAGCAGCGATGTCCAGCCGGGCTCGGCCAGCAATTGCTGAAAGCTGTCCAGCACCCGTTGCTGGAACGCCGCCCAGGGTTCACCGCGCAGAAAGGCAGCGCCGCGGTGGTCGGCCATTTGGTAGGCCTGGGCCACTTCGCGGGACAGGCAATCCAGGGGGATTTCCCGCAGGCGGCCGGCCTGCACCTCGCGCAAGGCGGCGCGCTGTTCCACCTCCAGGGCGCGGTGGCCCAGCAGCTGGTCGAGGGTCTGGCGGGTGCGCGGGTAGTCCGAACACACCGCACGGTCGAACCGAGTGTGCGCCAGCACACGGCCCAACGCCTGGGCCTGGGCCACGCCTTGCGCCGACAACGGTACAGTGCGCGGGTCGAGTGGGCGGCCGTCGGCGTCGAAGTAATCGACATGGCCATGCCGAACCAGATAGCAGCGGCGACGCTGTACGGGCAATTCAGTCATGGGCCAGCACCTTGGGGTTGCTGATGCTCAACTGCGCCCGGTTGATTGCCCGCAGTGCCTCCAGCAAGCGCGTAGCGTGCTGATCGTAGGCCCCTTGGCGAATGTTCCGCGCTAGCCACTCGCGGGCCTGCTCAAGCTCGGTCACTGCCTGGCCGCCCTGTGCCAGCAAGGCCTCCAGGGCCTGGCGCTCGACCTCGGTACAGTCCGCTGCCTGCGCCAGTTCGCGGCTGGCGATCAGCATGGCGCTGGCGACCATCCGCCCTTCGTAGTGCAACCCTTTCGGCAACGCCGGCAGCAAGTGCGTGAGCAGGGCTTCGCGCGCCGTCACAAGCAGGTCATGGGCATCGGGCTGGTTCATGCGTGGCCTCCACGGGTGAGCAAGATGATTTCCTGTTCCAGTTCACTGACCATCCGCCCGGTCAACGCCAGCTCCAGCGAACGTTGCTGGCCCGACACGTGGCGTTGAGCCTGCTGCAGGGCGATCACTGCCCAGCGCAGGTGGGCCATGACTTGCCAAAAGCGCAGCGCCTGGCGGTCCAGTTCCAGCGCCGACACGCTGCTGTACCCGGCGAGCAGGTCATCCAGGCGGCCGACGCCGCCGGCCTCCAGGTCCGGCCGGCCGAACCGCCAGCAACGTGCGGTGAACCAGCCCAGGTCTTCACGCGGGTCACCCCAGCCGGCGAACTCCCAATCCAGCACGCCGGTCAACGCGCCGGCCTCGACCAGGTAGTTGCCGGTGCGGTAGTCGCGGTGGATCAGGCACGCGGGCAAGGGCGCAGGCTTGTTCAGCTCGCACCAGCGCAAGCCCCACTCCAGTGTCGGGTGGCTACCTGGCAAGGCATCCAGAAAGCTACGGTACTGATCGACGCTGGCCTGCACCGCGTCAGGCGCTGCAGCGGGCAGAAACGCCAGCGCCGGTTGCGGCGGACGCAACTGATGCAGGCGCGCGAGGTTGGCGCCCAACTGCCGGCATAGCGCCGAGTTGCCCTCAGGCGCGGCGTGGTCGTGGGTGAGGCGGTGGCCGCTGGCATTGCCGTCGAGGGCATGCATGATGAAGAAGCTGCGGCCGATCACCTGCACGTCCTGGCACAGCCAGAGTGGCTTGGGCACCTTGACGCCGGCCTGGTGAACGGCGCTGAGCACCGCGAACTCTTGCGCGCGGCTCAGGCTGGCGGCCACAGCGGACACCGCGTCAGTGCGCAGGACCCAACGCTGGGGCTTGCCGGCGACATCGGCTTCGAGTAGCCAGTTTTCCTGGATGGCACCGCCTGACAATCGTTCACTGCGGGTGATGTGCACTGGCGGGGTGTCGAATTGCTGAGTCAGGTAGGTAGACAGTGGGGCATGGGCGCTGGCGATGTCGAGGCGAGCGCTGGGTTGCGGCGCGTGGTGACGGGATGGCATAGGCGGTCCGGTTGGCTGTTCGTAGGTGAACAGGGCAATAGCAAGATGACTGCCAGGTTTTTTGATATTTAGTTAAGTCTTGTTTATCAATGGGTTGGCGTTACCTCGAGGGGGGTGGTCTTGGCAGGTTTGAACAGGGACGTTGCATTTTTGAGACCGTTGTTCAGGGTTGCATTGGGGATGTTCGCCATGAAATTTTCAGCGTCTATGAAATCGAGCGCCGCCCGCGCGGCGCATCGCGAGCGAAGCTCGCTCCTACATCTGTTTCGGGCCAGTTATTCCTGAAGCATTGGCGCGCGCCCCCTTGGCGTCCGCCCCAATATCGCGTCGTACAAACGAGGGGGCGCGTGCCTATCTCACAGGCGAAATTGGCCCGAAACAGATGTAGGAGCGAGCTTCGCTCGCGATGCGCCGCGCGGGCGGCGCTCGATTTACGCCCCACCTCAACACCTGAGCCAAGCGCCTTGCGGCCCCCTCACCCACCCGCCCCCCCGACCAATAACCAAAATTCCCCCCGCACCAAGCGCCCCCTCGGCTAGGATGTCTGGCTGACCCGACGGAGCACTGCTTGCCATGCACCTTCCCGCGCTCAAACCGAACCAGCTGCGCCCGCCCGCAGATCCCCCAAAGGGCCTACTGCGCATACGGTTGCTCGACCAGCTGACCAGTGCGCTGGACGACGGCGCTGTCATCCTCCTGCAAGCGCCCTTGGGCTATGGCAAAAGCACATTGCTTGGCCAGTTCGCCCGCCGCCTGGCAGGCCCCTTCGCCTGGCTGCGCCTGACCCGTGCCGAGAACCAGCCCCTGGCCCTGCTGCTGCACCTGCACGCAGCACTGCAGTTGCCCGCGCAAGCGCGTGACACGCCCCACGGCGAACTGCTGTGGAGCCAGATCCTGGCCGACCTCGAAGCCCGCCAGGCACCCGTGACCTTACTGATCGACGACTTGCACCTGCTCAACGCCGCCCAGGCCTGGCACTACCTCGACACCCTGCTGCACGACCCGCCCGCGGCACTGCGCCTGATTGCCGCCAGCGAAGGCCCGCCGCCACTGCCGCTGGCCCACCTGCGCCGTAACGGTCGGCTGGTGCTGCTGGGCGCCCGTGAACTGGCCCTGGACAGCGAAGAAACCCGGCAATTGGCACTGGCCCGCGATGTCAGGCTGGGCAGCGATGCGCTGTACCAACTGCGCGCTGGCAGCGAGGGCTGGCCCAGTGGCGTGCTGTTCTGGTTCGAGGCCTACCGCGAGGCACTGCACAGTACCGGCCAGCCACCCGCCGACCTGCGCCCGATCACCCGCCAGGCCTATGCCCATGCCCGGCAGTTTCTTGAAGAAGAACGCCTGCGCCACTTGCCCACGGCGCTGCGCGGTTTTCTCGAACACACCGCCGTGGCCCAGGTGTTCGATGCAGGCCTCGCCCGCGAACTGGCCGCCGACACCGATGTCGCGGCCGCGCTGCGCCAGTTGCAGCGCCTGGACCTGATCATCGAAGTGCCGCACGCCAGCCACGCCGAATACCGCTACCACCCTGCCCTGCGCAACAGCCTCTACCAGCGCCTCGAACAACGCGACCCGCAGCGCCTGCGCCTGCTCCATCGCCAGGCGGCAAACTGGCTGCTGGTGCAGCGGCGCTACACCGAGGCGATCTACCAGTTCGGCCGGGCCAGAGACCTGGATGCCGTGCTCGGCATCGTCGACCGACATGGCTTCGAGCTGTTGCGCGAGGGCAAGGTCAACACCCTGGTCGATGTGCTCGACGAAGTGGCCGGCCATGCCGGCAACGACAGCTTCACCCTGGCGGTGACCGAAGCCTCCACGGTGATGGTCACCAATGATATCGCCCAGGCGTGCCAATGCCTTCGCCAGCTGTACGCCCTGCAGCGTCGCCAGGCAGTGCCGCGGCACCCCGAGCGGGTACAGCAGACGGTGATGTTCCTGCGCAGCCGCCTGGCCTACCTGGGCGGCAACCTGGCGCACGGCCTGGCCCTTGCGGCGCGGGCACTGCAGCAGTTCGGGCAACACAACGCGGCGCGTTCGGTGCTGTATTTCGACCGGGCCAACTGCCTGGCGGCCCTGGGTCAACTGCAACCGGCCCACGCCGAAGCCAGCCGTGCCCTGGTCGAGTTGCAGGGCTTCGGCCTGAGCGGCTACACCAACTTGCTGCAACTGCTGCTGGGCCAGATCGAGCTGGCCCAAGGTGCCAGCGAAGCGGCCTGGGCGCGCCTGCAGAACATGGCCGAACTGCCCGCCGCCGGCAGTTCGGGGCGTTTCTACGAACTGTTCCGGCACTTGGGTAAAGGGCTGGCGCTGCTGCAGGCCAACCAGCTGACTCAGGCGCGCCACGCCTTGGCCCAGGCCGAAGTGCTGGCCCTGGGTTTCCCGCACAGCGCCGCGCTGCCCTGGGTGTTCCACCACCAGGCCTGCCTGCACTGGGCGCTGGGCGAGACCAGCCAGGCCAAGGCGCGCTGGGCCGAAGTGCGGCGCCTGGCCCTGCAGTACCGCTTGTTCACCCTGTATCGCCAGGCCGGTGCCTGGCTGGCGCGCCTGGCGCTGCGCGACAACGACACGGACTACCTGCCCGGCTGGCTCGACCAGTGGCACTGGTGCAACCGCCAGTATGACCAGCAACTGCTGCCGGAGGAGTGGCTGGCCTATGCCTGGGTGCAGCGCCACCTGGGGCAGCGGGACAAGGCGCGGCAGATCCTGGCAACACTGCAGGCTCAGGCCCAGGCCCAGCTGAACCGCCGGCTGTTGCTCGACACCCTGTTGCTCGACGCGGCCCTGCACCAGGACCGCAGCGCCCACGACGACGCCCTGCACAGCCTGGAACAAGCATTGCAACTGGCGTGTCAGCACGGTTTCGGGCAACTGTTGCAGTACGAGGGCGACGCCTTCCTCGAAGCCTTGCGCCAACTGCTGCTGCCGCAGGTTCGCGAACGCCTGGCCCTGGCCGCCCCGGCACCGCCACGCGAACGCCTCAACAGCCTGTTCCGCCCGTTGCTGGCCGGCCGAGAGCACGCCGACAGCGCGTTGATCGTGCCATTGTCACGCCGTGAGCTGGAGGTGCTGCAACGCATGGCACGTGGGCAGAGCAACGGGCAGATCGCCGAAGCGATGTTCATCAGCCTGAGCACGGTCAAGACCCACATCAACAACCTGTTCCGCAAACTCGACGTGGTCGACCGCGACAGCGCCTTGTGTTCGGCACGCGAACTGCAACTGCTGAACTGACTCCACCCCGCGCAACACCGATTCCACCCCCCATTCCACCGGGGGGGTGGACGCGGCGCCCAGGCCTGCCTGCTACAACATGCCGAGTCCACCCAGCCAGGAGTCCGGCATGCCCAGCTACAAAGCCCCGTTGCGCGATATCACCTTCGTTGCCCAGGAACTGCTCGACCTGAGCAGCCACTATCAACAGCTGGCCGGCTGCGAAGCCCCCGACGCGGCCACCTTCGCCGCCATCGTCGAGGAAGGCGCCAAGTTCGCCGAACAGGTACTGGCGCCGCTCAACGCCGTCGGCGACCAGCACGGTTGCCAATGGCAGGATGGCAAGGTCAGCACCCCGCCGGGCTTCGCCGATGCCTTCCAGCGTTTCGCCGCCAATGGCTGGTTGGGCCTGGACAAGGACCCCATCTACGGCGGCCAGGGCCTGCCGCCCTCGCTGGGCTTCGTCAACCACGAAATGGTCTGCAGCGCCAACCACGCCTGGGGTATGTACGGCAACCTCACCGGTGGCGCCATCAGCACCCTCAGCGAGCATGCCGACGCGGCGCTGCGCCAGCGTTTGTTACCGCCGATGATTGCCGGCCGCTGGAGCGGCACCATGTGCCTGACCGAGGCCCACTGCGGCTCGGACCTCGGCCTGCTGCGCACCAGCGCCCGGCCCGAGGCCGACGGCAGCTACCGCATCAACGGCAGCAAGATCTTCATCTCGGCGGGTGAGCACGACCTGACGGAAAACATCGTGCACCTGGTGCTGGCACGCATCGAAGGCGCGCCAGCGGGGGTCAAAGGCATTTCGCTGTTCGCCGTGCCCAAGCGCCAGGTGGATGAAGCCGGTAACCTGGGCCAACCCAACGGCGTCAGCTGCGGCGCCATCGAGCACAAGATGGGCATCCACGGCAACGCCACCTGCGTGCTCAATTTCGATGGCGCCACCGGTTACCTGCTGGGCGAGGCCAACCGTGGCCTGAACGCCATGTTCACCTACATCAACGAGTCGCGGCTGGCCGTATCACAACAAGCCCAAGCCCACGCCGAAGCTTCGTTCCAGGGGGCCCTGGCGTATGCCCGCGACCGCCTGCAGATGCGCACCACGCCGCGCCTGCGGGCCGACCAGCCGGCCGACCCGATCATCGGCCACGCCGATGTACGGCGCATGTTGCTGACCCAGAAGGCCTACGCCGAAGGCGGTCGCATGCTCGCCTACACCTGTGCCAAAGGCGTCGACCTGCTGCACCACGGCGCCACCCCGGGTGTGCGCCAGGCGGCAGCACGCCGGTTGGCCCTGCTCACGCCGATTGCCAAGGGCTTCCTGACCGAGACCGGCAACGAGGCGGCGCAGCTGGGCATCCAGGTATTTGGCGGCCACGGTTTCATCCGCGAATGGGGCATGGAGCAGATCGCCCGCGATGTGCGCATCACCGCGATCTACGAAGGCACCAACACCATCCAGGGCATCGACCTGCTGACCCGCAAGGTACTGGCCGATGGCGGCGAGGCCTTGTCAGAACTGCTGGCTGAAATCGAAACCTTCATCCACACCACTTCGGCGTCGGCCGACCTCGCCCAGGCTTTGCACGACCGTGTGATCGCCTGGCGCGAGGTCAGCGAGTGGCTGAGCGACGCCAGCGCCACGGATGCCAACCTGGTTGGTGCCAGCGCGTACGACTACCTGATGCTCTGCGGCTACACCTTGATTGGCTACTTGTGGTTGCGTGCCGCCTGCGTCGCCGAACAGGCACTGGCGGCCGGCAGCGAGGACATCGCGTTCTACCAGGGCAAACGCGAGACCGCGCGCTTCTACCTGCAGCGCCTGCTGCCCAGGGCAAGCCTGCACGAAACGCTGATCCGCACCGGCAGTGACAACCTGATGCGCATCAGCGACAGCGCCTTCGCCCGCTGACCTTGCACGGCAGCGGTTTTTTCGGTGGTGGCCAAGGCTCCGGGCCGCCACCTGTTTTTCCAGGACACTCACAAGAAGGTTCCCATGCAGCTGATCGACTACCGTCGCGACAACCAACTGGCCCTGATCGGCCTGTGCAACGCCCCGGTCAATGCCCTCGGCCACGGCCTGCGCCAGGCGCTGATGCAGGCTTGCACACGGGCCGCCGCCGACCCTGAAGTGAAGGCCATCATCCTGCATGGGCACCACCTGCCGTTCAGTGCCGGCGCCGACATCAGCGAATTCGGCAGCCCACGCACCTGGCAGGAACCCGCCCTGCCGCAACTGCTCGATGATCTGGCCCGCTTCAGCAAACCGCTGATCGCCGCGCTCGACGGAGTGGCCCTGGGTGGCGGCCTGGAACTGGCCCTGGCCTGCAGCCACCGGGTCGCCAGCGCCACTGCCCGCCTGGGCTTGCCGGAGGTGCGCCTGGGCCTGCTGCCCGGTGCCGGGGGTACCCAGCGCCTGCCACGGCTGATCGGCGTGGCACCCGCCCTGGCACTGATGCTCGGCGGCGAGCCGATCGATGCCCGCCAGGGCCTGACGTTGGGCCTGGTGGACCACCTGGTAGAGCCCGGCCAAGACCTGCTCGAACAGGCCTGCGCCTTTGCCCGCAGGCAGCTCGCGCGCCCCGCCCCTGCGCTCACGCCTGCGCCGCTGTCACAGGGCCTGGCCGATGACTTCTTCGACACGCACGCGGCGCAACTGGCTGCACGCAAACCCGGCCAACGGGCACCGCTGCGGGTGCTGGCAGCGCTGCGCGCCGCCTGCGAGCTGCCCTTGGCCGAGGGCCTGGCACGCGAGCAAGCACTGTTCCGCGAAGCCCTGCAAGACCCCCAGGCCACGGCACTGCGTCACCAGTTCTTCGCCGAACGCGAGGCTTTGCGGGTGCCGGGTATCGACGCTGCCACCGCGCTGCGCAGCATCGCTCAGGTCGCCGTGATCGGCGCCGGCACCATGGGCGCCGGCATCGCCATGAACTTCATCAACGCGGGCCTGCCGGTGCGCCTGCTGGAGCTCAAGCCCGAGGCGCTGGACCGTGGCCTGGCGCAGATCCGCAAACACTACGAAAGCAGCATCACCCGCGGCAAGCTCACCCCCACGCAACTCGAACAGCGCATGAGCCTGCTGCAAGGCACCCTCGACTATGCCGACTTGGCTGACGCTGACCTGGTGATCGAGGCAGTATTCGAGGACCTGTCGATCAAGCAGTCGGTGTTTCGCACCCTCGACCGGGTGTGCAAGCCCGGCGCGATCCTGGCCAGCAACACCTCGACCCTGGATGTCGACCGCATCGCCGCCAGCACCCGCCGCCCGCAAGACGTGGTCGGCCTGCACTTCTTCAGCCCGGCCCATGTGATGCGCCTGCTCGAAGTGGTACGTGGCCGGGCCACGGCGCCCGACGTACTGGCCACCACGCTGAAAATCGCCAAGCGCATCGGCAAGCTGCCGGTGGTGTCTGGCGTGTGCTTCGGCTTCATCGGCAACCGCATGCTCGAACCCTACGCCCGCGAAGCCCATCGCCTGGTGCTCGAAGGCGCCTCGCCGGCCCAGGTGGACAAGGTGCTCACCGACCTGGGCCTGGCCATGGGGGTATTCGCCATGTACGACCTGGCCGGCATCGACGTGGGCTACCTGGTGCGGCAGGCGCGGCGCAACGAACTGGCCCACGACCCGAGCTACTTCCGCCTGGCCGACGAACTCTACAGCCTGGGCCGCCACGGCCAGAAGAGCGGGCGCGGGTTCTACCGCTACGAAGGCCGCGAGCGCATCGAAGACCCCGAGGTGGTGCAGATCGCAGCGCGACTGGCTGGCAAGCTGGGCATCACCCGGCGCAGCATCAGTGACGCAGAAATCCACGACCGCTGCCTGTTCATGCTGATCAACGAAGGCCTGCAACTGCTCGACGAAGGCATCGCCTTGCGCAGTGGCGACATCGACCTGGTCTGGACCAACGGCTACGGCTTCCCTGCCTGGCGTGGCGGCCCGCTGCACTATGCCCGCGACCTGGGCCTGGACAACGTGCTGGCAGGCATTGAGCAACTGCGCGAGCGCCTCGGCGCCTATGGCCAACTGTGGCTGCAGCCAGCGCCCTTGCTACGGCGCCTGGCCGGCAGCGGCAAGCTGCGCGTGCAAGGCCACTGAGCTGCAAAAACCCTCGCCAACAAGGAAACCCTGATGAAAGAAGCCGTCATTCTCTCGACCGCCCGCACCCCGATTGGCAAGGCCTTTCGCGGTGTCCTCAACAACTTGCGCTCACCCAGCCTAGCCGCCCATGCCATCAAGGCTGCCGTTGCCCGCGCCGGCATCGCCGCCGACGAAGTGGAAGACCTGGTGATGGGCACCGCGATGCCCTCTGGCACCGCCGGCTGGAACCTGGGCCGCATGAGCGCGCTGGCGGCCGGCCTGCCGGTTTCGGTGAGTGGCCAGACCCTGGACCGGCAATGCGCCTCCGGGCTGATGGCGATTGCCACCGCCGCCAAGCAGATCATTGTCGATGGCATGCACGTTACCGTCGGCGCCGGCCAGGAGAACATCAGCGCGGTGCAGGTGCGCAACCTCGAATGGGCCTTGGCCGAGCAAGACAACGCGGTCATCCAACAGGTACCGCACGCCTACATGCCGATGCTGCACACCGCCGAGCATGTTGCCCAACGCTACGGCATCAGCCGTGCTGCGCAGGATGCCTACGCCCTGCAATCGCAGCTGCGCACTGCCGCCGCCCAGCAAGCCGGGCTGTTCGAGGCCGAGATCGTGCCAGTGACCGCCCAGCAGTTGATCAAGGACAGGCACACCGGCGAAGTCAGCTACCGCCAGGTGACCCTGACGCAAGATGAAGGCAACCGCCCGCAGACTCGCCTTGACGACCTGGCAGGCTTGCAGCCGGTGGTCGAGGGCGGCTGCATCACCGCTGGCAATGCCAGCCAGCTGTCCGACGGTGCCAGCGCCTGCGTGCTGATGGATGCGCGCCTGGCCGAACAGCGCAACCTCAGGCCGCTGGGCCTCTATCGGGGTATCGCCGTGGCCGGCTTGGCGCCGGAAGAGATGGGCATCGGCCCGGTGTATGCGGTGCCGCGCCTGCTCAAGCAACACGGGCTGAAGGTCGCCGACATCGGCCTGTGGGAGCTGAACGAAGCCTTTGCCTGCCAGGTGCTGTACTGCCGCGACAAACTGGGCATCGACCCGGCGCGCCTGAACGTCAACGGCGGGGCCATCGCCATCGGTCACCCCTATGGCATGAGCGGCGCGAGGATGGTCGGGCATGCCCTGCTCGAAGGCAAACGGCGCGGGGTGCGCTATGTGGTGGTGACCCTGTGCGTAGGCGGCGGCATGGGTGCGGCCGGCCTGTTCGAAGTGCTGTGAAGAAACCCCAGCCCTCCACAAGTCCCAGCTGAATCATCGAACAAGGAGAGACCATGCTAGCTACCCCCTTTTCCCTGGCCGGCAAGACCGTGCTGGTGACCGGTGCCTCCAGCGGCCTGGGTGCCCATTTCGCGCGCCTGGCCCAGGCCGCAGGCGCCCGCGTGGTGCTGGCGGCGCGCCGGGCCGAGCGCTTGCAGGCGCGGGTCGAGCAACTTCAAGCCCAAGGCGGCGAAGCGCTGGCCGTAGTGCTCGATGTCACCCGGCGCGACAGTGTCGAACAGGCGTTCGACCAGGCCGAGGCCCGTTTTGGCGTGGTCGATGTGGTCATCAACAACGCCGGCATCGGCGACCCTGGGCGCTTCCTCGAACTGAGCGGGGAGGACTGGCAACACATGCTCTCGACCAACCTCGACGGCGTGTTTCATGTGGCGCAATGCGCCAGCCAGCGCCTGGTGAAGGCCGGCCGCGCCGGGAGCATCATCAACATCGCCTCGATCCTGGGCCTGCGTGTTGGCACCGGCCTGAGCCACTACTGCACGGCCAAGGCCGGTGTGGTGCAGTTGACCAAGGCCATGGCGCTGGAGCTGGCCCGCCACCGGATCCGGGTCAATGCCATCGCCCCGGGTTACTTCAAGACCGAAATGAACGAGGCCTACTTCGACAGTGAGGCCGGCCAGGGCTACATCAAGGATCACGTGCCGATGCGGCGTCTGGGCCAATTGAGCGAGCTGGACGGGCCTGTGCTGTTACTGGCCAGTGACGCCGGTGGCTTCATGACCGGCAGTGTCCTGGCCGTGGATGGCGGGCACCTGGTCAACCCGTTATAGCAAGGAGCCTGCATGCCCGTTGCCGCCTACCTGCCACGCGTGGTCGCGCTGGTCACCCACTTGCGCCAACCACCGGCCCCCAGCCGCATGGCGCGCCTGATCGAACAGGTCAGCGCCGACTACCGCCAGCAGGCCCATATCGAGGTGATCGAAACCACCCTGGCCGAACTGCTGCCGCTGGCGCGCGACCTGGACCGCCACCAGCGGGCAGACATCATTTTGTGTTCCGGTGCCGTCGCCGAGTACTTGCGCCAGCACCTGACGACCAAGGTGCTGGCCCTGCACCCAGGCCAATGCGACCTGGCCCGCGCCCTCACCCTGGCCCGCAGCCGTGCCAAGCGGGTCGGCGTGCTCAACTTTGGCCAGCACCCCGGCCCAGCGACCCTGCCGCCACTGTTCGACCGGCGGGTTCAGCAACATACCTATACCAGCCTGGAACAAGCCCGGGCGAAGGTCGAGCGCCTGGTGCAGGACGGCGTCGAAGTCATCATCGGTTCGCCTACGGTCTGCCAGCTGGCTGATGCGGCCGGCGCCGAAGGCGTGCTCGCCCTGGATAGCGACAGCCTGCGCCAGGCCTTCGACCGCCTGCGCGCGCGGTCCCGGCGCGCGCGCAAGCCGCCCACCCCACAGCCGTTCACCACCCGCTATCGTTTCGATCAGTTGCTCGGCGATGCCCCGGCGTTTCGCGCGACCGTGCAACTGGCGCAGCGCTACGCCACCAGCAACGCCACGGTGCTGATCACCGGTGAAAGCGGCACCGGCAAGGAATGGCTGGCACAGAGCCTGCACCACGCCAGCGCACGCCAGCCGGGGCCGTTCGTGGCCATCAACTGCGCGGCCTTGCCTGAGTCGTTGCTCGAAAGCGAGCTGTTTGGCCATGAAGATGGCGCGTTCACCGGGTCGCGCAAGGGCGGCAAGCCTGGCCTGATCGAGCTGGCCCACGGTGGCACGCTGTTCCTCGACGAAGTCGGCGACATGCCCGTGGCCCTGCAAACCCGCCTGCTGCGCGTGCTGCAGGAGCGTGAGGTGCTGCGCCTGGGCGCCTGCGAGCCGACACCGGTGGATATCCGCGTGATTGCCGCCACCCATTGCGACTTGTCTGCGCGCATCGCCAGCGGGCAGTTTCGCGCCGACCTGTTCTACCGGCTGAACATCCTGCGCCTGGTGGTGCCGCCCCTGCGTGAGCGCGCTCAAGACATCCTGCCGCTGTTCGAAGCGCTGCTCGCCCGGCACGGCACGACACGGCTTGGCGCACCGCAGTTGCAGCCGCTGCTGCCCTTGCTGCTGCGCCACAGCTGGCCGGGCAACATCCGTGAGCTGGACAACATTGCCGAGCGCGCCGCCCTGTGTGCCCCCGCCCTGGAGGGCGCCGATGGCATCGCCCTGGCCAACCTGTTCCCGGAGTTTTTCCAACATCCGCAGGCCCCCACCCAGCCACTGGCCCTCAACGACAACCTGCGCAGCCTGGGCAAGGCCGCCGAGGCGGCGCATGCCCGGCGTACGCTGGCCAGCTACGACGGCAACATGGAACAAGCCGCACGTAGCCTGGGCGTCAGCCGCAGCACCCTGTGGCGGCGGCTGCGGGCGCAGCCCTGAGCGGCGGGCGCAGCCATGCTCAGCTTACGGATGACTTATCGGGTAACGCCCGATACCCTTGGCTTCTGCAGGCCTGAGGGTTTCAGGCCCACTCACTTCCCCCGCAGACGAACATGCCATGAAAACTGCCGCAGGTTTGCTGCTGTCGGCCATCGAGCTGGACCGCGCCAGCACCCTTCCCCTGTACCGCCAACTGTACCTGCAGATTCGCAAGCAGATACTCAACGGCAGGATCCAGGGAGGCGTGCGGCTGCCCTCGACCCGCACGTTGAGCCACGAGTTGGGGCTGTCGCGAATCACCATTCTCAACGCGTTCGATCAGTTGATTGCCGAAGGTTTTCTGGCCTCGCGTACCGGCGCCGGCACCTATGTCGGCAGCGAGTGGGAGAGCCGGGGCGGCCAGGCCGAGCAACAGCAGCCGCCACCGCGCCTGTCCGACTTGAGCCAGTCGATGCTGTCGCTGCGCAGCGACCATTTTCGCGGCATTTCGTACGCCGATTGGGACCCCGCCACACCGACGTCTTTCCTGCCCAGCCACAGCACCTATGAAGCGTTCCCCCAGGCGGTCTGGCGACGCCTGATGAACCAGCACCTGCTCAAACCTACCAAGGCGATGCTGGGGTACGGCGAGTTGCAAGGCTTGCACGCCCTGCGCAGCGCGATCGCCGAGTACGTGTTCGATGCCCGTGGCATTGACTGCGAGGCCGGTCAGGTGGTGATCGTGTCCGGCGCGCAGCAAGCGTTCAACCTGCTGGGCATGCTGTTGCTCAACCCTCAGGACAGCGTGTGGATGGAAGACCCGGGGCACATCGCCGCGCGCATTGCGTTGCAGGCGCAAGGGGCACGGGTGACGGCGTTGCGTGTCGACCCTGACGGGATCGATGTCGAACAAGGGCTGAGCGAGTGCCCTGAGGCGCGGCTAGTGTTTTGCACACCCTCGCGCCAGCACCCGCTGGGCGTCACCTTGAGCTATGCGCGGCGCCAGGCACTGATCGACTGGGCCGCGCAGCAACAGAGCTGGATCATCGAGGACGATTGCGACAGCGAGTTGCGCTACAGCGGCCGCCTGCTGCCCGCGCTGTACGCCCTGGACCAGATGGCCCGGGTGATCTATGTCGGCACCTTCAGCAAGGTGCTGTTTCCATCACTCAGGCTGGGCTACGTGATTCTGCCGCCGGCGCTGGTCGAGCCCTTCTGCACCCTGCGTGCAGTCATGGACCGCAGCCCGCCGACGCTGCTGCAAGCAACCACCGCAGACTTCATGGCCCAAGGTCACTTCATTGGCCACATCCGCCGCATACGCGGCCTGTACAAGGCGCGCCAGCAGGCGTTGATCGAACAACTCGAACTGCAGGTTGGCGGCTTCTTCACCCTCACCCCGGCCGATGCCGGCATGCACCTGATCGCCTGGTTGCCCACCCACCTCAGCGACGCAGACATCGCCCGGCAACTGGCCGAGCATGGCATCCACACCTACCCCTTGAGCGACTACAGCATCGCCCATGCGCAACCGCCGGCGCTGCTGATCGGCTTTGCCGGCACGCCTGAAAACCAGGCCGCGACGCGGGTCGAGGCGCTGGCCCGGGCCCTGCGCGCACTGGGGTATCTGCCCGGCAACGCTTGAGGCCGGGCAAGTGGTCCTATCGATTGATGGATAATGGATCTATCGAACGTTCCTGACTGGCGCGATAAAGACTGGGCCGGCAAAACCCGGCGCCTGAACCAGGAACGACGCTAATGAACAATAAGATCCAGGAACGTTTCAACGCCTTGCTCAGCCACAACGTGGTCGAACACGCGGCAGCCCCCGTGCTGACGCCCGCCTTGGCCCAACGGTTGCTCGAACGCCTTGCACAGGTGCGCCTGTTTGCTCACGCCTATCCGCTGTTGACCAACCTCACCCACGGCCACGTCACCCCCGCCGACCTGCTGGACTTCGCCTATCGCCACGAACTGCAAGGCCTGAGCCTGCACGTGCTCGACGGCGAGCAGAACAGCCTGAGCCAGATGTCCCCCGGCCAGCTCCAGGCGTTTGCCGACAAGGCCCAGGCACTGGGGCTGGACGTGCACGTGGAAATCAGCAGCACGCTGAAACAGGATGTCGACCAGGTGATCGCCATCGCCAAGGCCCTGGGGGTACGCAACATCCGCGTCTACTCGCGTTATGAGGGCACGCTGTCGCGGGTCATGGACATCATCGAGAGCGACCTGCACTACCTGGCGCAACAGGCCGACGCCCACGACCTGTACTTTGACTTCGAGCAGCACGAAGAGCTCAAGAGCGACGAGATCGCCCAACTGCTCAAGCGCCTCGACCACCCACGCCTGCATGCCCTGTTCGACTTCGGCAACATGATCAATGCCTGCGAACAGCCGCTGCAAGCCCTGCGCAACCTGGCGCCGCACATCCGCCAAAGCCACCTCAAGGGGGTGCGCATCGTCGCCGAACAGAACGGCTTCGGCCATTACGGCGTGCTGCAGGGCAGCGCCGAGGACGACCTGCCCAGTGCACGCATGCTGTACGAATTGCTGATGCTGGGCGACACAGCCCCGCAGGTGATCGCCTTCATCCTCGAACAGGAAAACCACTACGTGGCCCCGGCCTTCCGCCAGCAGCAGGAAGCGGCCGACCCCTTCATCGCTTATCGGGAAATGAGCGAAACACCGCTGCCTGCCGGTTTCACCCTGGCGCGCATGCTGGCCGACGAGCACCGTTGGGCCAACAACCAGGTGGCCTATGTGCGCGGCCTGCTGGGCGAATTTCGCACCCTGGCCGAGCTGACCTTGGCCAACGCTTGACCCTGGCGACCCGATTACCTGCGGAGAACAACAATGACATCCCAGAACAAAGCCAAATGGCTCCGATTCCTGATCCTCATCCTGGGCGGCGGCACCGTCTACAAGCTGGCGAACCTGAAGGACGCCTTCTACGTCCCCATGCAGGAATTCATGGGCCTGAGCCACACTGAAATCGGCCTGCTGCTCAGTGCCAATGCGGTCATCGCCACAGCCCTGTTCGTGGTTGGCGGCCTGCTCGCCGACCGCTTCGAGACGCGCAAGCTGATCCCCCTCGGGCTGATCGGCACCGGTTGCCTGGGCGTGTACCTGGCGACCTTCCCCCCGTTCAGCAGTTTGTTGATCGTGTTCAGCCTGCTGGCCGTGTGCGCCGATTGCCTGTTCTGGCCCTCGCTGCTCAAGGCTATCCGCAACCTGGGTAACGACCAGGAGCAAGGGCGCCTGTTCGGCCTGCTCGAAGGCGGGCGTGGCGTGGTGGATACGCTGGTCGCCTTTGCCGCACTGGGGGTGTTCGTTGCCATGGGCTCGGGCGAAAACGGCCTGAAGTCGGCGATCCTGTTCTACTCGGTGATCGACTTGCTGGCCGGCACCCTGACCTGGTTCCTGCTCAAAGGCGGCAACACGCCGTCGGTGGCCAAACCGAAACACGGCCTGGCGAACCTGATGGAAGCGATCAAGGTACCGGGGATCTGGCTGGTCAGCCTGAACGTGTTCATGGTCTACATCGTCTACTGCGGCCTGACCTACTTCATCCCCTACCTCAAGGAAATGTACGGCTTGCCCGTGGCGTTGGTGGGTGCCTACGGCATCATCAACCAGTACTTCCTGAAGATCCTGGGCGGGCCTGCCGGCGGTTTCATTGCCGACAAACAGTTCAAAAGCACCAGCCGCTACTTGAAATGGGCATTTCTGGCGCTGTTGCCAGTGATGGCGGTGATCCTGCTGATCCCCAAAAGCCCGGGCTTCATCTATGCCGGCATGGCCGCCACCCTCTCCTTTGCGCTGATCGTGTTCTCCATGCGCGGCGTGTTCTGGGCGCCCATGGGTGAAGTCGGCATACCCCAGCACATCACCGGGTCCGCCTTCGGCATCGGTTGCCTGATCGGCTACGCACCCGGCATGTTTGCCTACGTCATCTACGGCGCGATCCTCGACCACTTCCCTGGCCAGCAGGGGTATACCGTCGTCTTCACCTTGATGAGCCTGCTGGCCCTTGCAGGGTTCATGGTGTCCAGCCTGCTCTATCGGGCAGTGCGCAAGCAATCCGTGGCCTCTGATGGGATGCGTGCGGCCCAGGCCTGACCCGCGCAGCGCATGGGCCAGTGGCAAGCCTGAGGGTTCGGTTTCCATGTCGGTCTGGCATCTGACGCCAGCGCGCGGTACAACTGAACCTTTTGGGAGCCCACCATGCTTGGTGTTTTTGAACGACGGCTAGACCCCTTCCCGCCCGACGAGGCGCCACCCCCACCGGTCGGCCTGCTGCGCTTCCTCTGGGCGTGTACGCGCGGTGCCCGTGGCTATGTGCTTGCGCTGGCCTTGCTCAGCGCGGCGGTGTCGATCTACGAAGCCTGGTTGTTTTCCTTCCTTGGCCAGGTCGTCGACCTGCTCTCGACCTGGCAGGCCGGCGGCGCTGCAGCCGGGCAGGAACGCCGCGTGCTGTGGGGTATCGGCATCGTGCTTATGACCAGTATCGGGCTGGTGGCACTGCGCACGATGGTGCAGCACCAGGTGTTGGCGATCAATTTGCCGCTGCGCCTGCGCTGGGACTTCCATCGCCTGATGCTGCGGCAAAGCCTGTCGTTCTTTTCCGACGAGTTCTCTGGCCGGGTCACCACCAAGGTGATGCAGACGGCGCTGGCGGTGCGCGAAGTGCTGTTCACCCTCATCGAGATCGCGCCCGGTATCGGTGTGTACTTCATCGCCATCATTGCCCTGGCGGGCGGCTTCGCCTTGAAGCTGATGCTGCCGTTCATTGCCTGGGTCGCGCTGTTCGGGCTGGCGATGGTGTACTTTGTGCCACGCCTGGGCAAAGTCGGCCAGGAACAGGCCCATGCGCGCTCATCGATGACCGGGCGAATTTCCGACGCCTACACCAATATCACCACCGTGAAGCTGTTTTCGCACTCCAAGCGCGAAGCGCACTTCGCGCGTGCGGCGATGGAGGACTTCAAGCAAACCGGCTTTCGCCAGATGCGCCTGGTGAGCCAGTTCGAGATCGTCAATCAGGCCCTGGTGGTCGGTTTGATCCTGGGCGCAGGCGGTTATGCCCTGTGGCTCTGGCACCAGGGTGAGGTAGGCACCGGCGCCGTGGCGGCGATTACCGCCATGGCCTTGCGTGTCAATGGCATGTCGCACTGGATCATGTGGCAGATGACCGCGCTGTTCGAGAACATCGGCACCGTGCAGGACGGCATGGCCACCTTGACCCGCGGCCCCAAGGTGCAGGATGCGCCGAACGCGAGCGTGCTGGAAACCCGCGGCGGCGCAGTGGCCTTCGACAAGGTCAGCTTCAACTACAACGGTGAACGGCAGGTGCTCGACGGCCTGAGCCTGAACATCCGCGCGGGCGAAAAAGTCGGCCTGGTGGGGCGCTCCGGCGCCGGCAAGTCGACGCTGATCAACCTGCTGCTGCGGTTCTATGACGTGGACAGCGGCGAGATTCGCATCGACGGGCAGAACATCGCCCAGGTCACCCAGGACAGCCTGCGCAGCGCCATCGGCATGGTCACGCAAGACACTTCCCTGCTGCACCGCTCGATCCGCGACAACATCGCCTACGGCCGCCCCGACGCAACCGACGCGCAAATCCGCACGGCTGCGGCCAATGCCCAGGCCGACGGCTTCATCGAACAATTGAGCGACCGGCAAGGCCATAGCGGCTACGACACGCTGGTGGGTGAACGCGGTATCAAGCTCTCCGGTGGCCAACGCCAGCGCATTGCCATTGCTCGGGTGATGCTCAAGAACGCGCCGATCCTGTTGCTCGACGAAGCCACCAGCGCGCTGGATTCGGAAGTCGAAGTCGCCATCCAGGAAAGCCTCAACGAGATGATGCAAGGCAAGACCGTCATCGCCATCGCCCATCGGCTGTCCACGATCGCGGCCATGGACCGGCTTATCGTCATGGATGAAGGGCGCATCATCGAGCAAGGCACCCACGCCGAACTGCTGGCCCGCAACGGCACCTACGCCAGGCTCTGGCAGCACCAGAGCGGCGGGTTCCTGGGTGAGGACCAGGGGGTGGCGGAGGCCATGGAGTAAGCCTGAGCGGTGGCAGCCGGTTGCGAAGGCTGCCCCTCACCACAAAGGCAGCGCTGTTTGCAGAGGTTCGGCATCGGTTATACTTGTTAATCATTTTTGTCCCTACCACCCCTGACACACGAGACCGCATGAAGACTTCCCCTGCAGTCCAATCGGGCGCCGACGGCAGCGAGGCCAGTGCGCCGGCAGACCTCAATGACCTGGTTGGCTACGCCTTGCGTCGCGTGCAGATGAAGGTGTTCCAGCACCTTGTCGATTGCCTGACACCGTACGAACTGCGGCCTGCACAGTTTTCCGCGTTGGCGATCATCGCGCAGAACCCCGGCCCCACGCAGGCCGAGCTGGCCAAGGCGCTGAACATCGAGCCGCCCCAGGTCGTGCCCCTGCTCAACAAACTGGAAGAAGCCGGGCTGGCCCTGCGGGTGCGCAGCAAGGCAGATAAGCGCTCGTATGGCCTTTACCTGAGCAAGGCGGGTGAGAAGCTGCTGAAAACGCTGTACGGCGTCGCCGAAGAAAGCGACCGCGCCGCCACTGCCAACCTGAATGATGACGAGCGCCAGCAGTTGCTCGCCCTGCTGCGCAAGGCTTATTAGGCTGCCGGAAGGGTTGCCCAGCCCTTTGAACTGCGCTGTCGCGCAGAGAACCTGTGGGAGCGGGCTTGAAGGGTGGTGTCAGCCCACGAACGGCAATGGCAGCTGCGCCGCGTGCAGCCGCTGCAGCCGATAGGCAAAACGCAACCACAGATGGTCAAAGAAATACGCCGCCGTCTGGCGTTTGCGCCGGTAGAACGGTTGATCCGCGTGCACCAGTGCCAGGCGCGCCGACCGGGCCCAGGCATGGCCCAGCAACAACATTGCCAATGCCTGGAGAAAATCACCCGCAGCGCGGTAGGCGTACTCCTGGTCATCGTGCTCGACAAGCCCACCCACCCACGCCTGCAAGCCGTCACTGGCAACGCGCAGCTGCTGCGCCCAGCGCATGCCTTCAGCATCGCTGGCCAGGCCTGCTTCTTCCAGCACGTGGGCCAACAGTGCTTGCAGGGCCTCGCCACCATCGCCCAAGACCTTGCGCAGCAACAGGTCGTTGGCCTGGATCTCGTTGGTGCCCTCGTAGATCATCGCCACGCGGCTGTCGCGCACGGTTTGCTCGATGCCCGACTCGGTGACATAACCGTAACCGCCGAACACCTGCAGCGCGTCACTGGCCAGTTGAAACCCTTGCTCGGTGAAAAAGGCCTTAACCACCGGGGTGAGCAAGGCGATGCGCGCCTCCAGCGCTTGCCGGGCCATGCCTTGCGCCTGTTCGGCAAGGTCAATCAGGTGCGCGCTCCAATAACCGATGGCCCGCATGCCTTCGGTCATCGCCCGAGACTGCCAGAGCACCTGGCGCACCGCCGGGTGAAAAGCCACAGGGTCCGCCGCAGCGGCCAATGCACCTTCGGGGCGTAGCACCGCGCGCATCTGCACGCGCGCCTGCGCATACGCCAAGGCGTGCTGGCCAGCGCTTTCGGCATGGGCCAAGCCCTGCAGGCCCACGTAGGTACGGGCACTGTTCATCATCACGAACAACGCAGCCAAGCCACCCTGCGGCTCGCCGACAAGCCAGCCTTCGGCCTGATCGAAGCTCAGGCTGCAGGTGGCGCTGGCGTGAATACCCATCTTGTGTTCGATGCCGGTGCAATGAACGCCATTGAGCCGGCCTTGCTCAGTCAGCTTGGGTACCAGAAACAGCGAAATCCCACGGCTGCCTGCGGGCGCATCGGGCAACCGCGCCAGCACCAGGTGCAGGATATTGTCGGTCAGGTCGTGCTCGCCGCCGGAAATGAATACTTTGTTGCCGGTCAGCCGATAAGCCCCGGCCTCATCTACCCGCGCCTGTGTGCGCAGCAGCCCCACATCGCTACCGGCCTGGGGTTCGGTCAGACACATGGTGGGCAGGCACTCACCGCTGACGATCTTGCCAAGCCAGGCCTGGCGAAGCTCGGCAGAGCCAAACTGACGCAGGCATTCGTAGGCGCCATGGGCAATGCCGCTGTACATGGCCCAGCCATGGTTGCAGGCGTAGATCACTTCGTGCAGCGCAGCGCCGAGCAGCAGCGGCAGCCCTTGCCCGCCGTGCGCTTGCGCGCAGGCCAAGCCTGGCCAGCCGCCGTCCACATAGCGCTGGTAGGCCTGGCGAAACCCGGTTGGCGTGCTCACATGGCCGTCCTGGAACCGGCAGCCTTCGCGATCACCGGGCTTGTTCAGCGGCACTAGTTGCTGTTCTGCAAAGCGCGCGCCCTCCTCCAGCAACTGTTGCGCCAAGGCACTGTCGACGCCAGCGAAGCGCTCGCATTCGGCCCACGCCGCCGGTGCCTGCAGCCATTGATCGATCACAAAACGGATGTCTTGCAGCGGAGCGCGATAGGTGTGCACGTGAAACTCCTTGTCAAACCATGGCCAGCGGGTTTTCCAGCAGCAAGGCCATGCCCTGGCCGCCACCGACGCAGGCCGAGACCACACCAAAACGCTGGCCACTGGCGCGCAGTTGCCGGGCCACACTGATGACCAGGCGCAGGCCGGTAGCGGCCAGCGGATGGCCCAAGGCAATAGCGCCGCCGCAGGCATTCAACCGCTCGGGGGCAATGCCCAGCGCTTGCTGCACCGCTACGATCTGCGCCCCCTGGGCTTCATTGATTTCAAAGCAGGCAATGTCGTCCAGCGCCAGCCCGGCCCGCGCCAGCAGCAAGCGGATGGCCGGTACCGGGCCCAGCCCCATCACCTCGGGCGCCACGCCCACCACGCTGCTGGCCCGCAACCAGGCCAAAGGCGTACGCCCGGCCAGCGCGTCGGCCGAACACATCAGCACCGCCGCCGCCCCATCCACCACCGCACAGCTGTTGCCCGCAGTCTGTACCCCCTGCGGGTAAAGCGCGGGCAGTTGCTGCAAACGTTCGAAAGCGGTCGCGCGTGGGTGGCTGTCTTCAGTGACAGCTTCAACGCCACGCGGCAGGCGAATACCGCGCGCTAGCAAGCCGGGCGCTTCGAACACTTCGCTGCAGACGCTGACGCATTCGTCGCTGAACCACCCGCGCGCCCGCGCCTCCATGGCCCGCGCAAAGCTCATGGCAGCCCAGGCGTCTACGGCCTCGCGGGGGATGCGGTATTGCCGGGCGATATTCTCGGCGGTCTGGATCATGCTGATGCCCACCGCAGGGTCGAACAATGCCTCCCACAGAAAGTCCTTGAAGCCGACCTCGCCGCCCAGCTTGAACCCGCCACGGTGGGTGTAGGCGACAATCGGGTTACGCGACATCGACTCGGCGGCCACGCACAGCACGGTGCCGGCCTCCCCCGCCTGAATCTGCTCACCGGCCTGGCGCAGCAGCTCGAAACCGGTGGCGCAGATCCGTTGCACCATCAGCGCCGGCACTGCCTGGTCGACACCGCAATAAAGCCCGATATGCCTGGGCAGCATGTAGGCATCGAAGTCTGCCTGGGCCATGGAGCCGGCCAGTACGCTGTCGACTTCGCCGGCATCGAGCCTGGCACGCTGCAACACCGCGCGGCCGGCCTTGATGCCCAGGTCGGTCGGCGAGACCAGGCCGAATGCGCCATTGATATCGACCCACGGCGTACGGATGCCCTCTAGCAACGCGGTCGCCGCAAACGTGCGGAACTGCCCCCGGGCCGTCATGGTGCGTCTACACGCAACGGCCCAGGCCCTGCATACAAGCTGTCGATCAGGTCGTGCCGCAATTGCAGGACCACGCGCTGGTTGAGCGAGCCCTTGTCGGTGATCTCACCACGGTCGATGGACGGTGCTTCGGCGGCCAGGCCGGCGAAGCGGATGTAGCTGGCGTTGCCTGTCGCGCCCCGGTTGAGCGTGGCCAGCAGGCTGGCCAGCCAGTCACGCACGGCGGGCGATGCCAGCACCTGGGCGTCACTGGCCTGGGTGCCAAGCCCGGACAGCTGCCGGCATTCCGGCAAGCGCGGGAAGATCAGCAAACCCAGGCATTCGCGGTCCGGGCCCAACACCACCACATCCAGCACATAGGGCGCACCCTGCAAGATCACCTGGGTGCGCATCGGCCCAACGCTGACGAACACCCCGGAGGACAACTTGAAGTCCTCGGCAATGCGCCCGTCGAACATCAAACCCAGCTGCGGGTTGCCGGGGTCGCACAGGCGCACCGCATCACCGCTGCGGTAGAACCCCTCTTCGTCGAACGCCTCCTGGGTCTGCTGCGATGAGCGCCAGTACCCCGGCATCACATGGGGCCCGCGAAACCTCGCCTCAAGCTTGCCGTCCACCGGCACCAGCTTGACCTCGCACCCCGGGGCCGGCAGGCCGATGTAGCCGGCCACCGACAGCGGCCCGGTGGTGAAGGTGCACGACGGCGAAGTCTCGGTCATGCCCAGGCCCGCCATCATGCGGATGCGTTCGCCGCAGTGGGCCACGGCCACGGCGTCAAGGCGGTCCCAGATGGCCTGGGACAACCCGGCACCGGCGAAAAAGAACAGCTTCATGCGCTGGAAGAACCGCTCGCACAGGGCGCTGTCCTGCTCCAGTGCCTTGACCAGTTCCTCCCAGCCTTTGGGCACGGTCAGGTACGCCGTGGGGGAAATGTCCTTGAGGTTGTGCAGCGTCTGGGCAAAGCCCTGCGGCGTCGGCTTGCCATCGTCGATGTACAGCGTGCCGCCGTTGTACAACACGATACCGACGTTGTGGCTGCCGCCAAAGGTGTGGTTCCACGGCAGCCAGTCGACCAGCACCGGCGGCACTTCGGCGAACTCCGGGAAGGTCTGCAACAGCATCTGCTGGTTGGCACACAGCATCCCCTGGGTGGTGACCACCGCCTTGGGCAGCTTGGTGGAGCCGGAGGTGAACAGGAACTTGGCCAGGCTGTCCGGGCGCAAGGCGGCAAAAGCCTGGTCGGCACAGGGTTGGGCGACGGTGGCCAGTACCTCGGCGAATGGCGTGCTCGCCCACCCCGCCAGCTCGCCCTGGCCCAGCACCAGGGTAATCGAGGGCTCGAACACCGCATCGATGGCCCTGCCGTAGGCGGCATCAGCCGCGAATACCAGGCCCGGTTGCAGTGTCTGGACGATATGGCGCAGCTTGCCAAAATCCTGGGACAACAGTGAGTACGCTGGCGATACCGGGCAATAGGGAATGCCGGCATACAGCGCGGCCGTGGCCAGTTGCACGTGCTCAAGGTCGTTGCCCGAGAGGATCAGCAGCGGGCGTTCGGCGCTCAGGCCTTGGCCCAGCAACCACGTGGCGATACGTCGAACACGCTGCAACATGGCGGCGTAAGTGATGTGCTGCCACTGCCCGTCGGCAGCGCGGCGCGCGACAAACGTCTGCTCGCTGCGCTGCTGCGCCCAATGCAGCAAGCGCTCCATCAGCCGTGCCGGGTAGGCGTCGAGCGTTTCCACGGGGTCCAGGTACAGCACGTCGCCCTGTTGGCGCACCTGTACCTGGGGCTGCCCGATCTTGACGGCGCGCAACGGCGCACGCTGGGCAACGGAGAGGGTTTCGCAGTCCATGAAGGCTACCTCTGCGTGAGTGCGCCAAGGGCCGAGGGGCCGCCAGGCGCATTCGCTATTGTTGTTGTGAGGTTGTGGGTCAAATCGGGTAGTGCCGCGCGCCATGCTGCACGGTAACCCAGCGCAACTGGGTGAAGGCATCGATGGCCGCCGTGCTGCCGAAGCTGCCGTAACCGCTGGCCTTGACCCCGCCAAACGGCATCTGCGCTTCGTCATGCACCGTCGGGCCGTTGATATGGCAGATGCCCGACTCCAGGCGCTGGGCAAGGGCCAGGGCACGTTGGGTATCACGGCTGAAGATCGCCGCGCTGAGGCCGAACTCGGAGTCGTTGGCCAGGGCCAGCAGCGCTTCGTCGCCGCTGGCGCGCAGCACCACTGCCACCGGCCCGAACGACTCTTCGCGGTACAGCTTCATGCCCGCATTGACGTGGTCAAGCAGTACCGGCTGCATGACGCTGCCCGTACGTTCGCCGCCTGCCACCAGGGTCGCACCCTTGCCGACGGCGTCATCGACCAGCGCCTGTATGCGCTCACCGGCCCCGGCATCGATCAAAGAGCCCAGCGGCGCGTCGGGTTGCGAGGGGTCTGCCGCACGCAAGCGGCGCACCTTCTCACCCAGCTTGGCCACGAACTCATCGGCCACCGCCTGGTCGACGATCAGCCGCTCGGTCGACATGCAAATCTGGCCCTGGTTGAAGTAGGCACCAAAGGCCGCCGCATCGACCGCAGCCTCCAGGTCGGCATCGGCCAGGACCAGGAACGGTGCCTTGCCACCCAGTTCGAGCACTGCGGGCTTGAGGTGACGCGCCGCCAGTTGCCCAACGATGCGCCCGACATGGGTAGACCCGGTGAAATTCACCCGCCGCACCGCCGGATGGGCGATAAGACGCTCAACCACTGCCGGTGCATCGTGCGGGGCATTGCAGATGACGTTGACCACACCGTCGCCCAAACCGGCCGCCTGCAATACCTGACCGATCAGGCCATGCACCGCCGGGCTGGCTTCGGAGGCCTTGAGCACCACGGTATTACCGCACGCCAAGGGCATGGCAATGGCGCGTGTGGCCAGAATCACCGGGGCATTCCAGGGTGCGATGCCCAGCACCACCCCACAGGGTTGGCGCAGGGCCATGGCAAAGCTGCCGGGCACGTCGGAGGGGATGACACTGCCCTGGATCTGCGTGGTCATCGACGCCGCTTCACGCAGAATATTGGCCGCCAGCATCACATTGAAACCGTACCAGTTGGCCTTGGCCCCGGTTTCCCCGGCCATGGCCAGGAACTCGTCGCGCCGGGCATCCAGCGCATCGGCTGCCTTGAGCAAGCGCGCACGGCGCTCGCCCGGCCCCAGCGCGGCCCAGGCGGGGAACGCCGCCTGCGCCGCTTCGACCGCCGCGTCGGCGTCGGCCAGGGTGGCGGCGGCCACCACCGACACCACCTCGCCGCTGACCGGATGGCGACGTTCGAACGTGCCGCCGTCGCTGGCCGCACGGGCCTTACCGCCAATTAACAAGGGCACCTCGAACATCGGGCATTCCTCTTTTCTGGTTGTTCGGGAATGAAAACCGCGGCCGCTCAGCGCTTGTAGGCTTGCAGGCCTGGCTTGATGCTTTTGTCGTCGAGGAACTGCTTCAGGCCTTGCGCGCGGCCGTGCTCCGGGTCACGCAACTGGGCCTGGTCCAGCTTGGCGTACAGGTAGTCCTCGTTCTGCTCCCAGGTCAACTCGCGGCAGCGCTTGAAGCCGTTTTTGGCAGCACGCAGCACAACCGGGTTCTTGTCGAGAAGGTCCTGGGCGAGCAGCACCACTTCATCGCGCAACTGCGCCAACGGCACGCTCTTGTTCACCAGCCCCATCTGCGCGGCTTTCTGCCCGTCGAAGGTCTTGCCGGTCATGATGTAGTACAGCGATTCACGGTGGCCCACGGTGTCGGCCATGGCCTTGCTGACCAGGTTGCCCGGTGGAATACCCCAGTTGATTTCAGACAGGCCGAAGGTGGCCTCGTCGGCGCAGATGGCCAGGTCGCAAGCGACCAGCGGGCTGAAGCCACCGCCGAAGCACCAGCCGTTGACCATGGCGATGGTGGGTTTGCTGTAGAAGCGCAGCAGCTTCCACTGCCATTCCGAGGCATCGCGGCGGATGCGCTCCTGAAGGATCTCGGGGCCTGCGTCCACCTCGCGGAAGTACTCCTTGAGGTCCATGCCGGCAGTCCAGGCGCTGCCCTCACCGGTCAACACCAGCACGCGTGCGTCGGCATCCTGTTCGACGGTTTCCAGTACATCGCGCATTTCACGGTTGAGCGTTGGGCTCATGGCGTTGCGCTTTTCAGGACGGTTGAAGCTGACCCAGGCGATGCCTTGCTCGACGGTGACTTTCACGGTCTGCCAGCGGTTGTCGTATTGGCCCATCACACACCTCTTGTACTGATTGTTCGTTGTGGTTGGCCGAACATTAGCCCGGCCAAATAGTTAAGTCAATTACCATTAATAAAATTATCTATTTAACTTCGAATGCGTCGTAGACCACGGCATTGCCCAGGCGCATGGCGCTGCCCACGCCCACCGTGCGGTTCAGCCAGGCGTATTGCGGGGCCGAGGTTTCAAAGCGCAGCGTGATGCGGAACTGGTACAGGCTGGGGTCGACGTCCTCGCCGGCGGCGACTTTCTTCATCACCTCGGGCGGGCCGAAGCGGTAGCCCTCGGTGCGCAGGTAGATCAACGCACCGTCATCGGTCTGCAGCAGGTAACGGGTGTCGATGATGGCCACCCCCTCAGGGGTGACCACTTGCCAGTCCGCGCCGTTGTTGAGGATGGTGCCCTTGAGCCGAGCGCCCTCGAAATGCCCACCCGTGATGGGGATGATGCGCCGTTTGCCCTGCCCGCTGGTGCTGCCCAGCTCCCAGATGGGTGCCACCAGGTCGACACTGAAGCGCGCCAGTGGCTCAAGCTTGAGCGGCGGCGGTTCATAGCTGGCCGCCTGGGCCAGTGCGGCGCAACCGCTCAACAGCATGACGGCAAGTGCTTTACCCAGGCTCATGGCGCAACACCTCCCGAGGCTGCAGCTTCGGCCTGCACTGCACCGCGCCCCAGCAGTGCCATCGCCGCCACGGCAGCCACCACCAGCCCCGGTGAGGCCGCCAGCAACAAACCGCCTACGCCTGCGCCGGCAGCGAGGATCTGCCCGGCCGCCAACGGCCCGGCCATCGACCCCAACCGGCCCACGGCCACCGACGCGCCCACCCCCGTGGCGCGCACGTGTGTCGGGTACAGCGTGGGGGCCAGCGCATACAGCACCAACTGGCCGCCGATGGCGCAATAACCTGCGGTAAAGCCCGCCAGCAAGAGCAAGCCGAAGCTGGCGGAGAGGCCCAGGCCCGCCAACGAGGCGAGCATGCCGGCATAGGCGATGCACACCGCACGCCCTGCGTGGCCACGGTCCATCATGCGCCCGGTGAGGAATGACCCCGCCGCGCCGCCCAGGTTGAACAGGATCTGCACCGCGCCGGCCTGCGGCCGCGTATAGCCCTGGCCAATCAACAGCGAAGGCAGCCAGTTGAGCAGCATGTACAGCACGGTCAAGGTAAAGAAGCACGCCAGCCACAGCAGCAGCGTGCGGCTCGCCCGGCCTGGGCCGAACAGTTGCGCTGCCAGCCCGTTCTGCGTGCCCGTGGTCGCGGCCTGGGCACGAAACGCCTGGGATTCAGGCAGCCAGGCCATCAGCACGAAGGCAATCGCGATCGGTGCGAAACCGCCGACATAGAACACCAGGCGCCAGCCCTCACCCAAGCCTGCCATGCCAATCACCGACGCGATGGCGCCGCCCAGGGGGACGCCGCAGTAAGTCAGGCTGACGGCCGTGCTGCGCAAGCGTTCGTGGGCCGCTTCACTGGCCATGGCGATGAGGATCGGCAATGCCGCCCCCAGCCCCAGCCCGGTCATCAGCCGGGCAACCAGCAGCGAGGCATAGTCCCAGGCATGTGCGGTGCCCAGGGAGAACAGCCCGAACAGCAACACGGCCATGATCAGGATGCGTTTGCGGCCCAGGCGGTCGGCCAGCCAGCCGCCAACGAAGGCGCCAGGCAACAGGCCGAGCAAGCCGGCACTGAACACCCACCCCAGCATCGCCGGGGTCAAGGCGAACTCCTTGGCCATGTGCGGCGCCGCAATACCGGTGGCTTGCAGATCGAGCCCTTCGAGCAGGGCGACGAGAAAGCACAAACCGATAGTCAGTACCGGTCGGTGCGAATGTGCGATTGAACCACTCATGTGCAGCCCTCTTGTTGTTATGCGTAAGGTAATCAGAGCCTGAAGGTGGCGCGCATGGACACGAACGAGGCGTCGTCGCCCCCGGCATCGCGAATGGCAGCGCCTATGT
>NZ_JANIAG010000001.1:0-85937 GCF_028682155.1 Pseudomonas sp. 39004 | reverse complement strand
CGCGCGGCGCTCGATTCTGAAGGCGCCGCGCGGGCGGCGCTCGATCTCCAATACACCTCAAGCCTCAAGACATGCGCCTCTTGGCGAAAATCAGTCGACCAACTGCGCCTCTTTCAAGGCCCCCAACGCCTCCAGCCAACGCGGCTGCTGGCGATAATCGGTACGTGCAAAGCCCTGCCCCTGCATCCGCGCAATGCGCGGCGAAGGCTTGACCTTGAGCCGCTGCGCCGCACTCAATGCCAGCTCCGCCGCCGCCCGGTCATTGCACACCAGGCCCATGTCGCAACCGGCGCTCAAGGCAGCCTCGATCCGGTTGGCGGCATCCCCGACCACGTGCGCACCGGCCATGGACAGGTCGTCACTGAAGATCACCCCGTCAAAGCCCAACTCGCCCCGCAGGATGTCCTGCAACCAACGCCGCGAGAAGCCCGCCGGCTGGTTGTCGACCTGCGGATAGATCACGTGCGCCGGCATTACCGCCGCCAGTTGCCCGCTGAGCCGGGTGAACGGCACCAGGTCCGCCTGGCGCAACTGCTCAAGGCTGCGCTCGTCAGTGGGGATGGCCACATGGGAATCGGCCTCGGCCCAACCATGCCCCGGGAAATGCTTGCCACAGGCCGCCATGCCCGCAGCGTTCATGCCACGGATAAAGGCCGCCGCCAATTGCGTGGCACGCTGTGGGTTACCTTCGAAGGCGCGGCTGCCGACCACGGCGCTGCGCTGGTGATCCAGGTCCAGCACCGGCGCAAAGCTCAGGTCCAGGCCTACAGCCAAGACCTCGGTGGCCATCAACCAGCCGCATTGTTCCGCCAGGTACTCGGCGTTGTCGTTGTCGGCCAGCGCACGCATGGCCGGCAGGCGCACGAAACCTTGGCGCAGCCGCTGTACCCGACCACCCTCCTGGTCGACCGCCAGGATCAACTCAGGGCGAATCGCGCGGATCGACGCACACAGTTCGCGCACCTGGCGCGGGCTGTCGATGTTGCGGGCAAAAATGATCAAGCCGGCCACTTCAGGCTGGCGCAGCAGGTGACGGTCTTCGGCGGTCAGCCATTTACCGGCGATGTCCACCATCAGGGAGCCTTGCAGGCTGACGGTCATGGGAAATCCTTCATTGAAGACTTAAAGAAGCCCACTGGGGGCAAGCCGCCTGTTCGATGCGCACCCGGCAATGGACCGGCACCCGGTCGAACAGGGCAAGCAAATCGGTGTTGTGCAGGCGAATGCAGCCATGGGACAGCGGCACGCCCAAAGGTTCGCTCAGCGGGGTGCCATGCAGGTAGATATAGCGCCGGAACGTGTCGACCGCACCCAGCCGGTTGACGCCCGGCTCGCAGCCACTGAGCCAGAGTATGCGGGTGAGGACCCAGTCACGCCCGGGGAACTGCGCCTGCAGCTCGGGCGACCAGACCTCGCCGGTCCAGCGCCGCCCGCGCAGCACCGCATTCAGTGGCAGGCCCACGCCAATCTTTGCCCGCACCTGATGCAGCCCGCGCGGGGTGCAGCCCGAACCATTGCGCTCGCCCGCGCCATTGCGCGCCGTAGAAACCGCCAGGCGCACGCACAGCCGCCCCTGGGTGAACCCATAGAGGCACTGGTCGGCAAGGGATATGTGCAAAAAATCGAGATCGGGCATGGGCGCTAGCTTAGCCGAAGCGCCCTGCCCCGCCCAGCCTTCAGGCCTTGGCGGTGGTGGCGCTGGTGCTGGTCTTGCTGCGTGGGCGCAGTTGGGCCGCTGCCATCGCTTCGTCGGTAACCCCGCTGTCGGCGCGCATGCCCGCAGCCAGGAATGGCACCATCAGGCGCATGACCTGTTCGATCGAGGTATTGATGCCGAAATCGGTCTCGGCGATGGCACGCAGGGCCTTGATGCCGGACATGCTGAACGCGGCGGCGCCGAGCATGAAATGCACGCGCCAGAACAGCTCCAGCGGCGGCACCCGTGGCGCAGCCTCGTTGACCAGCAGCATGTAGCGGCGGAACACCTTGCCGTACATGTCTTCCAGGTAGCGGCGCAAGTGGCCCTGGCTCTGACTGAAAGCCAGCCCCAACAGGCGCATGAAGATGGACAGGTCGTTATTGCTGCGCGGCTGCACGGCCAGGGCCTGCTCGACGAGCATTTCCAGCAGCTCTTCGAGGCTGGGCTTTTGCTCCGGGCGCGCCTGACGACGCTCCAGCTCACGCTCGAGGCTGGCACAGAACGGCCCAAGGAAGCGCGAAAACACCGCCTGGATCAGGGCCTTCTTGGAACCGAAGTGATAGTTGACCGCTGCCAGGTTCACCCCGGCCTTGCTGGTAATCAGCCGCAACGACGTTTCTGCAAACCCTCTTTCCGCGAACAACTGCTCGGCAGCATCGAGAATGCGTTCAACGGTTTCCGATTGGGCCATGATTATTCCGCCAGACAAACAGGTGTTTGAAACATACGTTTCAGCCCTGCTTCTGTCAAGGCTCGGTGACCGGGCGGTCGCCATTTAAAAGCGCCCCATTACACGCTGCAAGCGACAAGTTGGCCCGCGCGGCACTTTTTGTTGCTGCTTGGCGCTTGCAGCTCATCCAGTACTGTATATAATCCCAGTCACTGTATAAAAAGACAGAGCGCTCACCATGTTGAAACTGACGCCACGCCAAGCCGAAATTCTCGCGTTCATCAAACGTTGCCTTGAAGACAACGGTTTCCCTCCAACGCGCGCTGAAATCGCTCAGGAACTGGGCTTCAAATCGCCCAACGCCGCCGAAGAGCACCTCAAGGCCCTTGCCCGCAAAGGCGCCATCGAGATGACCCCTGGCGCATCCCGCGGCATCCGTATCCCGGGCCTGGAAACCAAAGCCGAAGAGAACGGCCTGCCGATCATTGGCCGGGTCGCAGCCGGTGCACCGATCCTCGCCGAGCAGCACATCGAGCAATCTTGCAACATCAACCCGAGCTTCTTCCACCCTCACGCCGACTATCTGCTCCGCGTACACGGCATGAGCATGAAGGATGTCGGCATCTTCGACGGCGACCTGCTGGCAGTGCACACCTGCCGCGAAGCCCGCAATGGCCAGATCGTCGTCGCCCGCATCGGTGACGAGGTGACCGTCAAGCGCTTCAAGCGCGAAGGCACCAAGGTCTGGCTGCTTGCCGAAAACCCCGAATTCGCCCCCATCGAAGTCGACCTGAAAGAACAGGAGCTGGTGATCGAGGGCTTGAGCGTCGGCGTCATACGCCGCTGATCCAGGAGGCGCCATGCAGCAGTTCATTCACGCACCCGAGCAAGCCCAGTTGCCACTGTTCGAAGCATTTCTAGCCCAGCCCATCCTGCCCGGCCTGAAAGCCAGCGAGCAGGCGCGCAAGATCAGCCAGCCCGATCTGTTCAGCGAGCTGTCGCTGCGCGGCGCTGCCGGGCACTGCCAGAGCCTGTTGGCCCCGGTGCTGCGCGAACTGAGCGAAGAGGACGATGCCCGCTGGTTGACCCTGATCGCCCCACCCGCAAGCCTGACCCAGGCCTGGTTGCGCGATGCCGGCCTCAACCGCGAACGCATCCTGCTGCTGCACCCTCGGGGCAATCAGAGCCCACTGCAACTGACTTGTGAAGCGCTGCGCCTGGGCCGTAGCCACACCGTGGTCAGTTGGCTTGGCAGCGTCAATGCCAGCGCGCGTCAACTGCTGCTTCGCTCAGCCAGTGCCGGAAACGCACAAAGCCTGAACATCCGCCTCGGCTGATGTTCAGGCTTTGCCTGTCACTCAGAAACCGCTGAGACCCTGCACGCCGATCAATGCAGAACGCGAGGGCCTTCTTCGCGTTCGAGCTCGCCGTCCATCAGGCGACCTGCCATTTGCACGCCCACACTGAGCATGGCCTTGGCCACTTCTACATGCTGACCCTGCAGGAACGCCTTGGCGTCTTCCGAGAAATCCAGGGTTACCAGAGAGCCCTCATCCTCCGCACGACGCAGTTCGATCCGGCCATCAGGCAACTCGACAATTTCCAGAAAAGACGTAGACATAAAAGGCTGTTCTCCACGAAAGGCCAGCATTGTACCAGCCGCAGCGGCTATCAGCACTCACTCAACGCGTCACGGAAACGCCTCACCAAGCTTTTGAGGTTGCTGCGCCAGCTTTCCAATTCGTCACGCGACAGCGCGGGTTGCTCGGGCTCATCGAGATTGACGGCCTGGATCAACGGCTGGGTGACATCGGTTTTAGGCGTTTTTTTCGCGACCGGTGGTCGGAACAGATCGGCATAAGCACTGAGCATTTGCGCCAGCCAGGTTTCCCGTTGGCGGGACAATTCCAGCAGCTCGGCCACCTCTGGGATAGCAATCTCATTGAAAGCATCGCCAGCCAGCAGCTGCTCGACATTAGCCCCTGCCGGCAAGCGGTAGAAACCGCCGATCTCATGGCACAGCCCCAGCAGTGCACCGTACAGGTGGAACAGTGCCGATTCGCGTTCGGCCTGAACCAGGCCCTGGGCGTTCATGGCCTGGCCCTGTTCGGCCTTGGCCATGGACTCGAGTGCGAGGCCTGCGAAGAACAGCTTCTGATTGGTGCGGGTGTAGAGTTCCTGGGCCATTTCAATGCCCTCCCCTGAGATGCAGAACGATTGCAGCCAGTTTCCGGCAAGCCCTGCCCGGCCGCAAGCTGAATGTCCCTGAAATGACTGGGGGCCGCAAAGCGGCCCCCAGTTCAACGCCAATCAGCGTTTGTCTTCAACCTTCCACGCATTGCCGTCGTAGAACGCCTTCCAGCCCGTCGGCTTGCCATCGACCTCGGTCTGCACATACTGCTCCTTGGTCTTGCGGCTGTAGCGAATCACCGCTGGACGCCCTTCCGGGTCTTTCTGCGGTGCATCGCAGAGGAAGTGGTACTTCGGATCGATCTCATGCTTGTGCGGGACGATCTCCAACACCAGCGGTGCACGTGTCTCGCGGTTTTTCGGGAACTGGCTGGCCGCCAGGAACAACCCCGAAGCACCGTCACGCAACACGTAGGTGTCATCGACCTTCTCGCACTTGAGCTCCGGCATGTCCACCTTGTCCATCTTCGGTGGCGCCGCCTCACCACTCTTGAGCAGCTTGCGGGTGTTCTTGCACGCAGGGTTGGTGCAACCGAAGAACTTGCCGAAGCGGCCGGTCTTGAGCTGCATCTCGCTGCCACACTTGTCGCACTCCAGGCTCGGCCCTTCGTAGCCCTTGATGCGGTAGCTACCCTCTTCGATCTCGTAGCCCACACAGTCCGGGTTGTTACCGCAGATATGCAGCTTGTGCTTCTCGTCCAGCAGGTAAGCATCCATTGCCGTGGCGCAGATCGGGCAGCGGTGCTTGCCCAAGAGAACACGGGATTCCGACTCGCCTTCGTCGTCCGCTGCAATTTCGTCACCCGGCACCAGGTTGACGGTGGCCTTGCAACGCTCCTTGGGCGGCAGGCTGTAGCCCGAGCAGCCAAGGAACACGCCCGTCGAGGCGGTGCGAATCATCATTGGGCGACCACATTCCTTGCAGGCAATGTTGGTCATGGTCGGCTGGTTGGCACGCATGCCGTTTTCGGCCGACTCGGCTGTCTGCAGTTTTTTGCTGAAGTCGCCGTAGAACTCGTCGAGCACGTTCTTCCAGTCACGCTCGCCCTGGGCCACGTCGTCGAGGTTTTCTTCCATGCCGGCGGTGAAGCCGTAGTCCATCAGGTTGGCGAAGCTCTCGGACAGGCGCTCGGTGACGATGTCGCCCATCTTCTCGGAGTAGAAGCGGCGGTTGTGCAGGGTCACATAGCCACGGTCCTGGATGGTCGAAATGATCGCGGCGTAGGTCGACGGGCGGCCGATGCCGCGCTTTTCCATTTCCTTGACCAGGCTGGCTTCGGTGAACCGCGCCGGCGGCTTGGTGAAGTGCTGGCTCGGGTCGATCTGGATCAGCTTGAGCGCTTCACCCTGGACCATCTCCGGCAGTACGTCGTCTTCGCCAGGCTTGCTCTGTTGCGGCAGCACGCGGGTGTAACCGTCGAACTTGAGGATACGGCCCTTGGCACGCAGCTCGAAGTCGCCAGCGGCTACAGTGACGCTGGTGGACAGGTACTGCGCCGGCGGCATCTGGCAGGCCAGGAACTGGCGCCAGATCAACTCGTACAGGCGCTCTGCGTCGCGCTCCATGCCACTGAGCTTGGTCGGGTGGGTGTTGACGTCGGAAGGACGAATCGCTTCGTGCGCCTCCTGGGCCCCTTCCTTGCTGCTATACACCAGCGGGTTTTCCGGCAGGTACTGCTTGCCGAACTCGCGCTCGATGTAGCCACGCGCCATGTCCAGGGCATCAGCCGACAGGTTGGTCGAGTCGGTACGCATGTAAGTGATGTAGCCGGCTTCGTACAGACGCTGGGCCATCATCATGGTTTTCTTCACCCCGAAGCCCAGGCGGTTGCTCGCCGCCTGCTGCAAGGTGGAGGTAATGAACGGCGCCGACGGCTTGCTGCTGGTCGGGCGGTCTTCACGCTTGACCACGCTGTAGCTGGAAGCCTTGAGCTTCTCCAGTGCAGCCATGGTCTGTGCTTCATTCAGCGGCTTGAAAGCCTCGCCCTTCTCGCGCGCCACTTCGAAACGCACCTTGGCGTTCTTGGCGGTACCGAGGTCGGCGTGGATCTCCCAGTACTCTTCGGGGATGAAGGCGCGGATCTCGCGTTCGCGCTCGACCACCAGCTTCACCGCAACCGACTGGACCCGGCCGGCCGACAAGCCACGGGCAATCTTGGCCCACAGCAGCGGCGAAACCATGTAGCCCACCACGCGATCGAGGAAGCGTCGCGCCTGCTGGGCGTTGACGCGGTCGATGTCCAGCTCGCCCGGTTGCGAGAAGGCCTCCTGGATGGCCTTCTTGGTAATTTCGTTGAACACCACGCGCTTGTAGCGGCTGTCGTCACCACCGATGGCTTCGCGCAGGTGCCATGCGATGGCTTCCCCTTCGCGGTCCAAGTCGGTTGCGAGATAGATGGTGTCGGCGTCCTTGGCCAGGCGGCGCAGTTCTTCGATCACCTTTTCCTTGCCAGGCAGGATCTCGTACTTGGCCTTCCAGCCGTGATCGGGGTCGACACCCATTCGCGCCACCAGCTGGCGGCGTGCCTTTTCTTTCGGCGAAAGGGCCGGCGCCTCACCCGCAGCCTTACCACGCTTGGCGGCCGGCTCTTTGCTAGCGCTGGCCGAACCGCTGGTGGGGAGGTCTCGGATATGGCCGATACTCGACTTCACCACGTACTGGTTGCCCAGGTACTTGTTGATGGTCTTGGCCTTGGCCGGGGATTCCACAATGACCAGCGATTTGCCCATGGATCGGAGTATTCCTGAATCTGAAAGATGAAAAACGCGTCAGGTGCCAGACGCGGCACCGCTATATATAGTGGCAAAAGAGTGAGGTCAAGCGCGGTCGTTCACACGTGCGACTTGCCAAGCAACCCTGGCAGCCCCTCTTCGGCCTTGACCAAAGCAAAGCGTGGCACTTGCTCGCCGTCAACCTCGACGGACTCCTGGAACATCGAAAGGGGGCGTACCCAGAACCCGTAATCACCATACAGGCATTGGTAGAACACCATCCACTCTTCGCTCTCGGAGTGCTGCGCAACACTGAAGACACGGTACTCAGGCCCCTTGTAGTGCCGGTATACGCCTGGCTGTATCTGCATGCTACTCACCCTCTTGAACAAATCTTGTAAAAAACAAAAACCGGGGCACATGGCCCCGGCTGCTGTCCCGCAACGCGATCAGACGCGTTCGAAGACAGTGGTGATGCCCTGGCCGAGGCCGACGCACATGGTGGCGACCCCCAGAGTACCGCCGTTCTGCTTCATGACGTTGAGCAGGGTGCCGGAAATCCGTGCCCCAGAGCAACCGAACGGGTGGCCCAAAGCAATGGCGCCGCCGTGCAGGTTAACCTTCTCATCCATCTTGTCGAGCACTTTCAAATCTTTGAGCACTGGCAGGGCCTGTGCAGCGAAGGCTTCGTTGAGCTCGATGAAGTCGATATCGGCCATGGTCAGGCCGGCGCGCTTGAGGGCTTTCTGGGTCGCCGGCACCGGGCCGTAGCCCATGATCGCCGGGTCGACACCGGCCACGGCCATCGAGCGAAGCACCGCCAATGGCTGGATGCCCAGGTCCATGGCACGCTGGCCAGACATTACGATCATGCACGAAGCGCCGTCGGTGATCTGCGACGAAGTACCGGCGGTAACGGTGCCACCTTTGGGGTTGAACGCCGGCTTGAGCGAGGCCAGCCCTTCGAGGGTGGTTTCCGGGCGAATGGTCTCGTCGAAATCGAAGACCTTCAGGAAGCCGTTCTCGTCATAACCCTGCATCGGGATGATCTCGTCCTTGAACTTGCCTTCGACCGTCGCCTTGTGGGCGAGCTGGTGCGAACGCAGGCCGAACAAATCTTGCTGTTCGCGGCTGATGCCATGCATTTTGCCGAGCATCTCTGCAGTCAGGCCCATCATCCCGGAAGCCTTGGCGGCATGCAAGGACAGGTGCGGGTTGGGGTCGACGCCATGCATCATGCTGACGTGGCCCATGTGCTCGACACCCCCGACCACGAACACATCGCCATTGCCAGTCATGATTGCCTGGGCGGCGGTGTGCAGCGCACTCATCGACGACCCGCACAGACGGCTGACGGTCTGCGCCGCCGACGTATGCGGGATCGGGGTCATCAGCGAGGCCATGCGGGCGACGTTCCAGCCCTGCTCCAGGGTCTGGTTGACGCAGCCCCAGATCACATCCTCGACCTCTTTAGGGTCGACCTTGCCGTTGCGTTCCAGCAGCTTGGTGATCAGGTGCGCCGACATGTCTTCGGCGCGCGTGTTGCGGTGCATGCCACCCTTGGAGCGGCCCATTGGTGTGCGACCGAAGTCGACAATCACCACGTCTCTTGGATTGAGGCTCATATCAAATCTCTCGCTCTACTCTTGCGTTGGCCGCTCAGTTGAAGAAACGCTGGCCGCTCTTGGCCATTTCGCGCAGCTTCGCGGTCGGGTGGTACAGCGGCCCCAGGTCGGCGTACTGATCGGCCAGGGCGACGAATTCGGCGACACCGATCGAGTCGATGTAGCGCAGCGCACCGCCGCGGAACGGAGGGAAGCCAATGCCGTAGACCAGACCCATGTCAGCTTCGGCGGCGGTCTCGACAATGCCGTCTTCCAGGCAGCGCACGGTCTCCAGGCACAGCGGGACCATCATCCAGTTGATGATGTCGTCGTCGCTGACTTCACGTTGCTCGAACACGATCGGCTTGAGCACGTCGAGCACGGCGGCATCGAACACCTTCTTCGGCTTGCCGCGCTTGTCGGTCTCGTAGGCGTAGAAGCCTTTGCCGTTCTTCTGGCCCAGGCGGTTGGCCTCGTACAGGGCGTCTACCGCCGAGCGGCGCTCGTCTTTCATGCGGTCCGGGAAGCCCTCGGCCATGACGTCGCGGCCGTGGTGGCCGGTGTCGATGCCGACCACGTCCATCAGGTACGCAGGGCCCATGGGCCAGCCGAAGCGTTCCATGACTTTGTCGATACGCACGAAGTCGACACCAGCGCTGACCAGCTTGGCGAAGCCGCCGAAGTACGGGAACAGCACGCGGTTGACCAAAAAGCCCGGGCAGTCGTTGACCACGATCGGGTTCTTGCCCATCTTCTTGGCGTAGGCCACGGTGGTGGCAACCGCCACATCACTGGACTTCTCGCCACGAATCACTTCGACCAGCGGCATCATATGCACCGGGTTGAAGAAGTGCATGCCGACGAAGTTCTCGGGGCGCTTGAGCGCCTTTGCCAGCAGGTTGATGGAGATGGTCGAGGTGTTGGACGCGAGGATGGCGTCCTCTTTCACCTGGCCTTCGACTTCTGCCAGCACGGCTTGCTTGACCTTCGGGTTCTCGACCACGGCCTCGACGACGATATCGACGTTGGCGAAATCACCATAGGACAGGGTCGGACGGATGGCATTGAGTGCTTCAGCCATCTTCGCCGGGGTCAGGCGGCCCTTCTCGACGCGATTGCCCAGCAGCTTGGAGGCTTCGTTCAAGCCCAGCTGGATGGCGTCTTCGCGGATGTCCTTCATCAGAATCGGCGTGCCCTTGACCGCCGATTGGTAGGCAATGCCGCCACCCATGATGCCGGCGCCGAGCACGGCAGCCTGCTTCACGTCATGGGCGATTTCGTCATGGGCCTTGGCCTTGCGCTTGAGCTCCTGGTCGTTCAGGAACAGGCCGATCAGGCTCTCGGCAACCGAGGTCTTGGCCAGCTTGGCAAAGCCTGCGGCCTCGATTTCCAGGGCTTTGTCACGGCCGAAGTTGGCGGCTTTCTGAATGCTCTTGATCGCTTCGACCGGCGCTGGGTAGTTCGGCCCAGCCTGGCCTGCGACGAAGCCCTTGGCCGTCTCGAATGCCATCATCTGCTCGATGGCATTGAGCTTGAGTTTTTCCAGTTTCGGCTGGCGCTTGGCCTTGTAGTCCAGTTCGCCGCTGATGGCGCGCTTGATCAGGTCAAGGGCACCAGCCTGCAGCAGCTCCGGGGCGACCACGGCGTCGACGGCGCCTACTTTCAGGGCGTCTTCGGCGCGGTTTTCCTTGCCGGCGGCAATCCACTCGACAGCGTTGTCCGAGCCGATCAGGCGTGGCAGGCGCACAGTACCGCCAAAGCCTGGATAGATACCCAGTTTGACTTCAGGCAGGCCAATCTTGGCGCTGCTGGACATGACCCGGTAATCGGCGGCGAGGCACATTTCCAGGCCGCCGCCCAGGGCGATGCCGTTGATGGCGGCTACGGTCGGCACTTCGAGGTCTTCGAAGGCGTTGAAGATACGGTTGGCTTCCAGGTTGCCGGCGACCAGTTCGGCCTCGGGCAGCTTGAAGTTGTCGACGAACTCGGTGATGTCGGCGCCGACGATGAACACGTCCTTGCCACTGCTGACGATTACGCCTTTGACCGAAGCGTCGGCCTTGATGGCATCGACGGCCTGGCGAAGCTCGTTCAGGGTCAGGCGGTTGAATTTGTTGACGGACTCACCCTTGAGGTCGAACTTGAGTTCGACGATGCCACTTTCAAGAGCCTTAACCGTGATGGCTTTACCTTCGTAAATCATCAACTGATCTCCACGATATGGAAGCTAACTGTACACGCCGGTCGCTGCTGCCCAGGCAGGCCATGTGGCCCTGCCCCAGGCACACCCGTCAGCGCGCTAGTCGGGACTATGAACGAGCCGTGTGACATACAAACGCTCAATTCATACGCCCGTTTGATTTGGGTGTGCACACATTCTCCGAAAAGATCAGCGTTGTCAAATGCTCACGCACAGAGTGAAAACACGACTTTCCGGTCATTTTGTAGCGTCTGGGTACAAAGCATGACGTCAGTGATCACGGGGCATTCATGTCAGCGATTGACCACGAGAAGGAGGGCATGACCCTGCGGGGGAAGATTTTTCCGGCATTTCACTGGCAGCCGACTACACTGCCAATGGCTTCAAGCATTCCCGGCCTGCCTGGCCTTTTCTGCGCAGCAGAACGCAAAGCGGCGACTTGGCACCCCACCCCTTAAGGGGCTCTGCCAAGCCGCCGCTTTGTCGTTAAGCAATGTGTCAGGCGAGTGTTTCGAGGACCTGGGCAATATCCTGCAATACAGATTTATCGCCCCGCTCGGTCCAGTACAAGGCGATCATGCGCGGGTCGGCTTCGACCTTGTAGACGCTGGCGGGCAAGCGCGCAAAGGCCTCGGCAAGGCGCGGGTCCTCACACGGCTCGCGCCACTGGTTCCACCACACGCCCGGCGTAACCTGCCAGTAACAGAAGCTGTCCTCACGCCCCCGGCGCCGTGCGCGATGGTACTGCGGGCAGGGGCTTGGCGGCTCCTTTTCCAGCCAGTGCGGCCACTGCTGGGGCGCCAGCTGCATGGCCAGCCCCATGCGCCGCGCTTCCAGGCGCAGGTTCATCTGCTCGCTCTGCTTGCGCGACGTGCGCAACCAGGAAAGCGGGCTGAGAATCAGCGCAAGGATTGACACCACCAGCAATACCGTCATATCAGTAGACCCCATAAAGCGTTGCAAATGAGCTGGTTAGCCATTTTTCACGGAAGACCCGCCCGAAAGCGACCATACTTCTTCTATCGCGATTGTCAGGAGTACCGCTCATGTCCTACGAACATCTTCTGGTTGCTGTCGACCTGACCGAGGAGTGCGACCCGGTGATCAAGCGTGCCATGGCGCTGGCAGCGCCGTACAACGCCAAGGTCTCGCTGGTGCACATCGTCGAACCCATGGCCATGGCTTTTGGCGGTGACGTCCCCATGGACCTGTCGCAACTGCAGCAACAGCAGTTCGACCAGGCCAAAGAGCGCATGGACCGCCTGTTCAACAAGTACCCGGACATCAAGCGCGGCGATTCGCACCTGACCTACGGCCAGCCACGCCAGGAAATCCACCAACTGGCCAAGGACCAGAAGTGCGACCTGATCGTCGTGGGCAGCCACGGCCGGCATGGCCTGGCGTTGCTGCTGGGCTCCACCGCCAACGATGTACTGCACGGCGCACCCTGCGATGTGCTGGCGGTGCGCCTGCTGAAGAAGGAATGAGTTGACCTGTGCCAGCTTCTTCGCGGGTTTACCCGCGAAGAAGCCAGTGCAGATCAAAAGCTGATCACCCTTCCAGCTCGGCCCAGCGCTCTACCAGCGCATCCAGCTCTGCCTGCAACTGCTCGATCTTGGCCAGCACTGCGGTGGTCTCTTCGATCGACCGCTGATAGAAACCTGGCGCATTGACCTCTTCCTGGGCCGCCGCCATGCGCTGTTCGACCTCGTCGATCTGCCCAGGCAGCATCTCCAGCTCACGCTGCAGCTTGTAGCTGAGCTTCTTCTTCGAGGCATCGGCAGCAGCCGCCACCGGCGCCGGTGCCGCTTGCACTTCCTGCTTCTCGACCACCGCGCTGTTGAGTTCGGACTTGCCGCCCTTGCTCTCGGTTACCCCCAGCAGCTTGGGCGAACCGCCCTGACGGATCCAGTCCTCATAGCCGCCGACATACTCGCGCACCTTGCCCCCACCTTCGAACACCAGGGTGCTGGTGACGACGTTGTCGAGGAAGGCCCGGTCGTGGCTGACCATCAGCACCGTGCCCTTGTAGTTGGCCAGCACCTCTTCCAGCAATTCGAGGGTTTCCACGTCCAGGTCGTTGGTCGGTTCGTCGAGCACCAGCAGGTTGGCCGGCTTACTGAACAGTTTGGCCAGCAGCAAACGAGCACGCTCGCCACCCGACAGCGCCTTGACCGGGGTACGGGCACGCTGGGGGCTGAACAGGAAGTCGCCCAGGTAGCTCAGCACGTGGCGGTTCTGGCCATCGATCTCGATGAAGTCACGGCCTTCGGCCAGGTTGTCGATCACGGTTTTTTCCAGATCGAGCTGATGGCGCATCTGGTCGAAATACGCCACTTCCAGCTTGGTGCCACGCTCGATCTTGCCCGAGGTCGGCTCCAGGTCGCCGAGCATCAGCTTGAGCAAGGTGGTCTTGCCGGTACCGTTGGCACCCAGCAGGCCGATGCGATCCTGGCGCTGCAGGACCATGGAGAAGTCCTTGACCAGCATCGGGCCTTCGGCATGGGCGAAGCTGACGTTCTCCAGCACCATGACCTGCTTGCCGGACTTGTCGGCCGCTTCGATCTGGATGTTCGCCTTGCCCTGACGCTCACGGCGCTCGCCGCGTTCAACGCGCAAGGCCTTGAGGGCACGCACACGCCCTTCGTTGCGGGTACGGCGGGCCTTGATGCCCTGGCGGATCCACACCTCTTCCTGGGCCAGGCGCTTGTCGAACAGCGCGTTGGCGGTTTCTTCCGCAGCCAGCGCGGCTTCCTTGTGCACCAGGAAGCTGGCGTAGTCGCCGTTCCAGTCGATCAGGCCACCGCGGTCCAGTTCGAGGATGCGGGTCGCGAGGTTTTGCAGGAAGGAGCGGTCGTGGGTGATGAACAGCACCGCACCATTGAACCCGCGCAGCGCCTCTTCAAGCCAGGCGATCGCACCGATGTCCAGGTGGTTGGTCGGTTCGTCGAGCAGCAGCAGGTCAGGCTCGGACACCAGCGCCTGGGCCAGCAGCACGCGGCGGCGCCAGCCACCGGACAGCTCGGCCAGGGTCTTGTCGGCGGGCAGTTGCAGGCGGCTCAGGGTGCTATCCACCACTTGCTGCAGGCGCCAGCCGTCACGGGCTTCGAGCTCGTGCTGAACGTGCATGAGTTTTTCCAGGTCTTCGTCGCCCTGGATGTTCTGGCTCAGGTGGTGGAACTCGGCCAGCAGCGCACCCACCCCGTCAAGGCCCTCGGCCACCACATCGAACACGCTGCGCTCGTCGGCCAGCGGCAACTCTTGCGGCAGCTCGCCGATTTTCAGGCCCGGGGCGCGCCAGATCTCGCCGTCGTCGCCTTTCTGTTCGCCCTTGACCAGGCGCATCATGCTCGACTTGCCGGTGCCGTTGCGGCCGATGATGCACACCCGCTCACCACGAGCGATCTGCCAGGACACTTTGTCCAGCAGCGGCATGGCGCCGAATGCGAGGGACACATCGCTGAATTTGAGCAGGGTCATATTGGTCTCCAGAAATCGGGCGCGCATTCTACCTGACTTGGGGCCCGAGGGCATTAAGTTGACCACCCTGCGAGGGCTTTACGACATCTGGTCGAACTTAATGTCTTGATACAAGCACTGTGCTTTCATCTGCCGCCGGCAAACGGCTAAGCTAAGGCCATAGCTTCCAACAGTGCTGGCTTCGCCGTCACTTCCCCATGGTTCAACTGCCCGGACGTATCATGCGCAGCCGCCTGTTACAGATTGCATCCTGCCTGCTGCTTACCGCCGCCACCGCCAGCGCGGCGCAGGCCCTCGACCTCACTCAACAACGCCAGTACTACGACGAGGCCAAGCGCGCCCTGGCCAAGGGCGACAAAGGCCCTTACCTGCGCTATGCCCAACAGTTGCGCGACTACCCGCTGACGCCTTACCTCACGTACGACGAGCTGACCGCGCGCCTGAAAAGCGCCAGCAACGAAGAAATCGAAGGGTTCCTGGCCAAGCATGGCGACCTGCCCCAGTCCAACTGGATGAAACTGCGCTGGTTGCGCTGGCTGGCCGAGCGCGGCGAATGGAATACCTTCGTCAAGTACTACGACCCCAAACTCAATTTCACCGAACTGGACTGCCTCAACGGCCAGTACCAGTTGAGCCACGGCCTGCGCGCCGAAGGCTATGCCACGGCCGACAAGCTGTGGAACGTCGGCAAGTCGCAACCGGCGGCCTGTGACACGCTGTTCGGCATGTGGGCCGCCGAGGGCCAACTGACCGAGGCCAAGCGCTGGAACCGCGCCAAACTGGCGGCACAGGCACGCAACTATGGCCTGGCCAACAACCTGGTCAAGACCTTGACCACCCTCGGCCCGCAAGGGCGTCTGCTGATCGACGTGGCGCAAAAGCCCGAGCTGCTCAACCAGCCATCGCGCTTCAGCCCGGTCAACGAAGCCATGTCCGACGTGGTCAGCCTCGGCCTGCGCCGCCTGGCCCGGCAGGACCCGGAGCGGGCCATGGGGCTGCTCGATGACTACGCCCAGCGCATGCACTTCTCGCGCGATGAAAAGGTCGCCATCGCCCGCGAAATCGGCCTGACCCTCGCGCGCCGCTACGACCCTCGCGCGCTCGACCTGATGACCCGCTACGACCCCGAGCTGCGTGACAACACCGTCAGCGAATGGCGCCTGCGCCTGCTGCTGCGCCTGGGCCGCTGGGAGGATGCCTACGAGCTGACCAAACGCCTGCCCCAGGACCTGGCCAGCAGTAGCCGCTGGAAGTACTGGCAAGCCCGCAGCCTTGAGCTGGCCCAGCCGAACAACCCGCAGGTCACCCTGCTGTACAAGACCGTGGCGCGCGAGCGGGATTTCTATGGGTTCCTTGCAGCCGACCGGGCGCAGACCCCCTACCAGTTGAACAACAAGCCACTGGCACTGAGCCCGCAACTGGTCAGCAAGGTGCGCAACACCCCGGGCATCCAGCGCGCGCTGGAATTCCATGCCCGCGGGCAGATCGTCGATGGGCGCCGCGAGTGGTACCACGTCAGCCGCCACTTCAACCGCGACGAGATGGTCGCCCAGGCACGCCTGGCCTACGACCTGCGCTGGTACTTCCCGGCCATCCGCACCATCAGCCAGGCGAAGTACTGGGATGACCTGGATATCCGCTTCCCGATGGCCCACCGCGACACCCTGGTGCGCGAGGCCAAGGTCCGTGGGCTGCATTCAAGCTGGGTGTTTGCCATCACCCGCCAGGAAAGCGCCTTCATGGAAGATGCACGCTCCAGCGTGGGCGCCAGCGGCCTCATGCAACTGATGCCGGCCACCGCCAAGGAAACCGCGCGCAAGTTCAGCATCCCGCTGGCCTCGCCTGCGCAGGTGTTCAACCCGGACAAGAATATCCAGTTGGGGGCCGCGTACCTGAGCCAGGTGCACAGCCAGTTCAATGGCAACCGGGTACTGGCTTCTGCGGCCTATAACGCAGGCCCCGGGCGGGTACGCCAGTGGCTCAAGGGCGCCAAGCATTTGAGCTTCGATGTCTGGGTCGAATCGATACCCTTCGATGAGACACGTCAGTATGTGCAGAACGTGCTGTCGTATTCGGTGATCTACGGGCAGAAGCTCAACTCGCCGCAGCCGCTGGTGGATTGGCACGAGCGGTACTTCGACGATATGTAGCTGCGTCGGGGTCGTGTAGGGGCCGCTTAGCGGCCCTTTCCGACCGGTCCGACGCCCCGGCAAGGCCGCACCTACAAGACCTCGACTTCCATGCCTACTTCCAGCACGCCACTGCCATCCACGGCCAGGTTCTGGCCGAACAACACATCCCCCTCCTTCTCGCGGAAGGTCTTGAGCGTGGTCATCGGCTCGCGGTCTGCGCTGCGCTCGCCGGTCAACGGGTCGATCGTGGTGAAAATGCAACGCACGCTGGGCTTGAGCACTCGAAACTCCAGCGCGCCGATGCGAATCCGCTTCCAGCCATCCTCGGCAAACGGCTCTGCACCCTGCACCACCAGATTCGGCCTGAACCGCAGCATCTCCATCGGCCGGCCAATGCGCCGGTTCAGTTCGTCCAACGAACCCTGGCCGATCAACAGCAGCGGAAAACCATCCGGAAACGCCGCACGGTCACTGTTGAGGCCATAACCATTGGGCAGATAACGCGCCCGCTGTTCCGGGCAATAGACCAGCCGCACGTCCTTGCCAAGTAGCGCCGACAGCCACAGCGCTGCCGCCTCGCCGGCATCCGGTACCCGCAGGGTGTCACGCCAGAGGGTCACCCCCCGCAGGTCGTCGTCTGCAAGCGGTACGCGCACGCGAAGTGGCGCCTGCCCTGGGGCCTCCAGCAACAACTGCCCGGCAGCATCGTAGCTCGCCCTGAGCTGGCCGAGCTGTGGCCAGGCACGCTGGGTGAGAAAGCGGCCATTGTCTGCCTCCACCACCATCCAGCGGCGGTCACCCAACAACCCCAATTGGCCAACCGGTGACGCCTGCAGGCTTTGCGCCCGCCCCGACTTCACCGGGTACCGATACAACTCACTCAGAAACATCCCTGCCGCCTCGCGTCATTCAAAACGCCAAGCTTATACCCCGCAGGGCCCGGTATCACGCAGTAGCGGAATCCAGCAGCAGCCGCTGCTTGACCACCTCGACCAGACGATCCGGCTGGAACTTGGACAAGAAGTTGTCACAGCCAACCTTCTTGACCATGGACTCGTTGAAACTGCCCGACAACGAGGTGTGCAGCACCACGTAGAGCTGACGCAGGCGGGCATCGCTGCGGATCTCGGTGGTCAACCGGTAGCCGTCCATCTCCGGCATTTCGGCATCGGTGAACACCATCAGCAGCTTCTCGCAAACATCCTCACCGGCATCGGCCCAGCTCTTGAGCAGGCGCAAGGCTTTCAGGCCATCGCTGGCCACGTGCAGCTTCATGCCCAGTTGCGACAGGGTGTCGCGCAACTGCGCCAGGGCTACGCTGGAGTCGTCCACCAGCAGCACTTCACGCCCTCTGGCGCGAGCCAGCACCGGGTCGGCGAGGCGTTCGCCGGAGACCTTGGCGTTGTAGGGCACGATTTCAGCCAGCACCTTCTCCACATCAATCACTTCGACCAGTTGCTCGTCGACTTTGGTGATGGCGGTGAGGTAGTGCTGGCGCCCGGCACTGGTAGGCGGCGGCATGATCGCTTCCCAGTTCATGTTGACGATGCGGTCCACGCCACCCACCAGGAAGGCCTGCACCGAGCGGTTGTATTCCGTCACGATGATGGTGCTGTTCGGCCCAGGCTGCAGCGGGCGCATACCAATCGCCTGGGACAGGTCGATCACCGGCAAGGTCTGCCCACGCAGGTTGACCACCCCGCAGACGAAGGCATGGCGCTGCGGCATCAACGTCAGCTTCGGCAGTTGCAGCACTTCCTGCACCTTGAACACGTTGATCGCGAACAGCTGCCGACCTGCCAGGCGAAACATCAGAATTTCCAGGCGGTTCTCACCCACCAATTGCGTGCGTTGGTCTACCGTGTCGAGAATGCCAGCCATTGGAAGCCCCCAGGCTTGAGTCGAAAAGTTGAGTTCTTCACCCTGTATCGGCGGATTCACGCACACCTTGACCCTTGCTGGAAAATGCCGCCGAGGCAATTGATATCACTTTACCATCATGCTTTACTGCGGGCACTTCACGGTGGTTGTCGGGCGGTTTGCACCTTGTTGCACCCTAGCCGCTCATCAGGGAAACCCTTAGTGGCAATCGGGTGCAACCTGATGTTCGCGATATCCATTAGCCATTAATGTGACACCATTCTCATTGCATGAATGGAGTCAGGCTTTTGCTCGCTATCGTATCGCCGTGTCCGCCCCTTGCTCCCGCTCCTAGCGGCGGAGCGTCCTGATGGACAGTGCCTTATCGTTTGAAGGTGCCCTGCAGGAGTTTCTGCTGGATGCGCAAGTCTTGCTGACCCAGTCCCAAGAGTGCCTGCAGCACCTGGAGCTGATCGACAACGATGCAGACGCCTGCAATTGCCTGAACACCGCTCTCGACACCCTGGCCCGACGTGCCAGCCGCCTGCAACTGTTTGAGGTTGCCCACTACACCACCGTACTGCAGCAACTGCTGGCACCCGCCTGCCAGCAGCAACGCCTGCTGCGTGGGGCCTTGCCGGCGACGGATGCCTGCCTGACTCTGCTGGCCTGGCAACTGGAGCTGACAGACCCCAACACCGGGCAGCTGAACCTCGATAGCGGTGAACAGGTCACGCTGCTCACCGAACTGGCCAGTGTCTTGGAACAACCGCTACCGCAAACGTGTGCCTCGTGCGAAGAACAGGGTAGCCACTGCCTTCACCCACACGCAGACGCTGCCCCCGACACGCGCCCTCGCGCTGCGCATTAACTCACCCGAAGAGCAACTAAGGGCCTTGTTCAAGCCCACGATGGTCTAACTTGGAAGTTCCCCCAAGTGTCGGCCGCAATACCGCTGACATTAACCCGCTAGTTGCTCTGAAAGTGGTTGCCAGCCGAATAACGGATGGCATTTTGCTACTTGCGCTAATCGGACGGACGTCCCGGAATACCCCGTAAACCATGAGGTTTCAAAGCGTTGCCCAGCAGCGACCAACGCCACGCGAAGTGTTACCATGCTCGCCAGCGAATGCCTGCAGTCTGTAACAAGGCTGATTGAGGACGTGACCCGGCAAAACTTCGAAAGTACTGCGCCAAAGCCTCTGGCAAGACGTGTGCAAGGCCTCCATCAGCAACACTTCAGTGGCTTCTCTATTTATGTTCCCACGCTTGAAGACTCCTCTGCGCTGCTGCTCCCGTACTGCCCTGCTGCGCTGGACGACGATAGTATTGTGCGTAGCCTCGGTGGTCGCCAACCTGCTGCTGTACATGGCCGGCCAACCGATGCCAGCCAGCCTGTTGCTGCTGCACGCTGCGGCGATGCTCGGCGTGGGCCTGCAGGTAAGCCTAGGGGCAGGGTCGATCCGCCTGCACCCGGCAGAACTGGCCAAGCGCATGCTCAAGGTTCAAGAGGGCGAGCGCCAGCAGCTGAGCCGCGAACTGCATGACGACATCGGCCAACTGCTCACCGCCGCCAAGCTTCAGTTGCAATGGCTGCAACGGCGGGTGCCCGATGAACTGCACAGCCACTGCGACACCCTGCGCACCACGCTCGACGACGCCCTTGGCAACGTGCGCGATGTTTCCGCCCTGCTCAACCCGCGGCAACTGGCCAGCCTTGGGCTCGAAGCCAGCCTTCGCGCCCACCTGCTGCGCACGCTGGAAAACACCGACGTGCACTGGAGCCTGGCATGCAACCAGCGCCTCAGGGGCATTGACGAAGCCGTCGCGATGGCAGTGTTTCGCATCACCCAGGAGGCCGTGACCAACATGCTGCGCCATGCCCAGGCGCGTAACCTGTCGGTCCGGCTGCAACGCAGCCCCGCCGGGCTTGCCTTGACGATCGAGGACGATGGTCGCGGCTTCGTCCCCGCCAGGTACCCGGCCGCGTCGGGCCACCGTGGCCTGGCTGGCATGCAGGAACGCGTGACAGCCTTGCAAGGCCGCCTGGAGATCACCAGCCAGCCGGGGCTCGGCACGCAGATCGAAGCCCTGTTCCCGTGGCCGCCGCGCACCCGGGAACGCGCCAGGACCTTGACCGCCCATGACCTGTAAACTGTTGCTGGTGGACGACCACTCACTGATCCGCGCCGGGGTGCGCGCACTGGTATCCGACATCCCTGGCTACTGCGTGGTCGGTGAGGCCGACGACGGCAATCTGTTACTTGAGCAGGTGCGCACGCTGGCACCCGATATCGTTTTGCTGGACATCTCCATGCGCTCGACCAGCGGCCTGGATGCCCTGACGCAACTGAGCGCCAGCGGCAGCAGCTGCAAGGTGCTGATCCTGTCGATGCACACCGACCCGGACCTGATCATGCGGGCCCTGGAAAGCGGCGCCCATGGCTACCTGCTCAAGGACACCAGCGCCACCGAACTGGAGCAGGCCCTGTGCGCCCTGCGCAACGGCGAGCGCTACCTCAGCCCGGCAATCGCGCACACGGTCATCAACCAGGCACTGCTGCACACCCAGCATCGCAAGCAACCGAGCGGCGAGCGCCACACCCTGACCGCCCGCCAGCTGGAAATCCTGCGCCTGATCGTGCGGGGCAACTCGACCCGGGAGATCGCCAGCGGCCTGGGGCTTTCGATAAAAACCGTGGAAACCCACCGCTCGCAGATCATGAAACGCCTGCAGATTCACGATGTGGCAGGCCTGGTGCTGTACGCGGTGCGCGAAAAAATCATCAGCCTGGACGACTGAGCAACGGCGACCCGGCCGGCAAGTGCAGGCGCAGCGCCGCTGGCCTTGCCTCGAAGCGCAGGCTATCGGCCTGCAGCGGCTCGCCATCGAGGTTGATGTCCAGGCCCTGCGAGCTCTTGATTTCAACCCACGGCAACCTGGCCCGCACAAACAACCCATCGCCGGCCACCAGGTCACGCAATGCCCCTAGCACCTCTTGCGGCGCCGGCAGGATGGCGATGTCGAGCAGGCCATCGTCAGCCAGCGCATCCGGGCACAGTACCTGGCCACCGCCGGCCTGCCGGCCATTGCCGATAGCCAGGGCCAGCACGTCACCTTGCCAGTGAAAACCCGGGCCCTGCAGCTCTACCGACGCCGCCTGCAACTCGCTGAATCGCGACAACCCCGTGAACAGATAGGCAGCAGCGCCCAGGACCTTTTTCAGGTCCTCGGAGGTGTTGGCCGTGACCTGGCTGCCGAAGCCACCGGTGGCCATATTGAGAAACAACTGATCACCGACCTGCCCCAGGTCGATTGGTTGCGCCGGGTTGTTCAGCAGCGCCAGCGCCTCTGCCGGCTCCAAGGGCACCCCCGCAGCCTTGGCGAAATCATTGGCGGTGCCCAGCGGCATCAGCGCCAGGCTGGCGTCGGTCGCCGCCAGGCCCATGGCCTCTGCCACATCGCGCAAGGTGCCGTCACCGCCCCCGGCGACGATATGGCTGTAGCCGGCTGCCAGTGCTTCGGCCACCAGGCGCTGGGCATCCCCGGCCTCCCAGGTTACCCGCACATCCAGCACCCAGCCGGTCTCGCGCATCGCCAGCACGGCACTGCGCAGCGCTTCGTTCATCGCCTGCTTGCCGTGCAGGATCAACATTGCCTTGCGCCCTTGCATCGCGCTTCTCCGAGAAAAATGACCAACCCTGATCTCGACCACCGACGCACACTGATCGTTGCATACCGAACACAATAAACAATGGATTTCAGCCATTTTCCACACACCCGCCAATGCCCGGCTATGCTCAGAAAATGCACAGTTGACAAGTATTTGACCCAAGCGCTGAAAATCACCCCGCGAGTCAGCATATTGACTCGGTCACCCTTGGGCCCCTATTTCCGATAGCCATGGACGCGCCCCGGCAGCAGTGATCAGCTGACTGCCGATGGGCGCGTCTTTTCATCCGCGATCTGTAGCGAGGATTCCGGGACATGCGCATTCTCTGGACACTGCCCTACCTGCCTTGGCCGACCACCAGCGGCAGCAAGACCCGGCAATACCACCTGATGCGCGCACTCGCCCAGCGTGGCCACCGGATCACCCTGCTGGTGCAGTCCAAGATCCCCTTGAGCGACGCTGCCCGCGAAGCCCTCGAGCCCCTGCTCGAACGGTTGATCGTACTGCCCAGACGTGCCCTGCACAGCCCGCTCAACCTGCTGGCATCACCGATCATCGACTACCCCATGCGGGCGATCATCAATGGCCTGGCGCCTTGCCTCAGGCACCGCTTCGAGCAATTGCTGGACGAGCCCTGGGACGTCATCCAGATCGAGCACAGCTACAGCTTCCAACCGTTCGAGAAGGCCCTGCAGGCCCGCGGCCTGCCCTACATGCTCAGCGAACACACCTTGGAATCGGTCATGGGCGGCGCTCGCCATGACCGCCTGCCGCTGTGGCTGCGCCCGCTCAACGCCTTTGATCGCTGGCGCTACCGGCGCTGGGAGCAACGGGTACTGCGCCAACCCACTGAAGTGGTGGCCGTCAGCAGCCATGACGCCGAGCTGATCGCCCAGATCAGCGGCCGCCCGGTGAACGTGGTGGTCAGTGGCGTGGATTGCGACTTCTATCAGCAGGTGCAACCCTCGCTGCACAGCCAGCGCCTGCTGTTTGTCGGCAACTTCGAATATGGCTCCAACCTGGAGGCCATCGAATGGGCGCTGGAAGAGATCATGCCGCAGGTGTGGATGAGCAACCCGGCAGTGCGCCTGGCCATTGCCGGCCATGCGCTGCCCGCCAGTTGGAGGCTGCACTGGAACGACCCACGCATCGAATGGATCGGTTATCGCCCCGACCTGCGCGAGCTGCAGCGCCGCTCGGCGCTGTTCTTCGCCCCCCTGCTTTATGCCGGGGGTTCCAAGGCCAAGGTGCTCGAAGCGATGGCTGCCGGGCTGCCGGTGATCACCACCAGCAAGGGTGTTTCAGGGCTGGCCGTGAACAACGCTGAGCATTACCTGGGCAGCGACGATGGCGACCAACTGGCGCTGCTGATCACCCAGTTGCTCAACCAGCCGTGGCGCATGGCGCAGTTGAGCGAAGCCGGCCGGCAATTCGCCCGCCAGCGTCACGACTGGAGTGTCGCGGCGCAGCAACTGGAAAACGTCCACATGCGCCTGCACCAGGCACAGCCCACCGACGCTACGCAACTGGCGGGAGGCTGGCTCGGTCGTTCAGCCAAGTAGCTCGCTGAACGGGATAAACGGCACGCTGTCACCCAGCTTGGGCGTGCTGCCTTCGCGCACCTCCACCAAGCCTTCGGCCCAGGCTGCACTGCGCAGCACCCCAGAGCTCTGGTTCTTGTAGATGCGCACCTGGCCATGCTCGATGCGGGCACGCAGGTATTCGCGCCGCATGCCTGGCTTGGGCCAGTCGAAGCCTGCCGGCATGTCGAAGCGCAGCGGCGTGACATCGGCCACACCCTGGCGCCGCAACAGGTACGGCCGCGTCAGCAGGCCAAAGGTGACCAGCGTGGAGGCCGGGTTACCCGGCAGGCCGATCACCGGCACACCGCGGAAATGGCCGAAGGTCAGTGGCTTGCCCGGTTTGATGGCCAGCTTCCACAAGGCCAGTTCGCCCGCTTCCCGCAAGGCGGCCCCGAGGTAATCGGCCTCGCCCACAGAGACACCGCCGGTGGACAGGATCAGGTCAACATCGCCCAGTGCCCCCAGGCATTCACGGGTACGCGCCAGGTCATCGGGCAGAATCCCCGCATCCCGCACCTCGCACCCCAAACGCTGCAACCAGCTGACCAACAGGCGACGGTTGCTGTTGTAGATCTGCCCTGGCCCCAAGGGCAGGCCAGGCTCGATCAGCTCGTCACCGGTAGACAGCACGGCCACGCGCACCTTGCGCACCACGTCCAGGCGGGCCTGGCCGAGGGTTGCAGCCAAGCCTAGCTCGATCGGCCCCAGGCGTGTACCGGCGCTCATCACCTGCTCGCCCTGACGCGTTTCCTGGCCTTGTGGGCGGATGTTCTGGTCGGTTTTCAGTGGTTCGAGGAAGCGTACCCGACCGTCGTCAGTCACGTCGGCGTTTTCCTGCATCTCGACACAGTCAGCGCCGGCCGGCACCGGTGCGCCGGTGAAGATGCGCGCACACGTACCTGGCTGCAGGGGCTGCGGGGCATGGCCGGCAAAGATCCGCTGGCTGACCGGCAAGGGCTCGCCCTGCCAGTCCGCCAGGCGCAGGGCGTAGCCATCCATGGCGCTGTTCGGCCAAGGCGGCAGGTCGAGAGACGCCACCAGGTCGCTGGCCAGCACACGCCCCTCGGCTTCTGCCAACGGCACATTTTCGGTTTCCCGGATCGGTGCAGCCTCTGCCAGCGCAAGCAACCGCGCCAAGGCGTCTTCCACCGGCATCAGCGGCCGGGCCTGATTGACCTCAGCCACGGCTTTCACAGGCCGCTGCCTGCTTCAGGTGTGGCACGAAATTGCACGGGCGATGGCGGGCATCAAGCTGCTCGGCGAGGATGCCGTCCCAGCCGGTGCGCACTGCATTGGTAGAGCCCGGCAGGCAGCAGACCAGCGTGCCATTGGCCAGGCCTGCCAGCGCACGCGACTGTACGGTAGAAGTGCCGATATCGGCCACGGAGATCTGCCGGAACAGCTCACCGAAACCGTCCACCTGCTTGTCCAGCAGGCAGGCCACGGCCTCGGGGGTGCTGTCGCGGCCGGTGAAACCGGTGCCGCCAGTAACCAATACCACCTGCACGCCTTCCTCGGCGATCCAGGTCGCGACCTGGGCGCGAATCTTGTACAGGTCATCCTTGAGCAGCACCCGCGCTGCCAGTTGGTGACCGGCCGCAGTCAGGCGGTCGACGAACAGTTGGCCGGAGGTGTCGGTGTCGAAGGTGCGCGTGTCGCTGACCGTCAGCACGGCAATGTTCAGCGGCACGAAGGGGGTATCTGCCTTGGCTTTCATGAGTGTCCGTCACAAGAAGATGGGATGGCGCATTTATAACACAGCACACCCCCGACACAGCGGCGCCCCCCGTGCCCTTGCCGTTGGTCAATACCCAGGTTTTGCCGCTATGCTGCACTGTAAAGGAACTTGCGCGGACGCCCTGCGTCATAACTGTCATCTAGCACCATCGCACTGGAGAAACACGATGATTCAACGGACCCTTCCCGCCTTTCTGCTTGCCCTGGGCCTGGGCGCCCTCGCGGGCTGCGCATCGCCAACCGTCATTACCCTGAACGATGGTCGCGAGATCCAGGCAGTGGACACCCCTTCGTTCGACGAGGACTCGGGCTTCTACGAATTCGAGCAACTTGATGGCAAGCGTACGCGCCTGAACAAAGACCAGATCCGTACCGTCAAAGAGCTGTGATATGGCCTCCCTTTTTGGCAAACGCCCTTTTAACAACAAGGGCTTGCGTGCAAAAAAGGGATGCAGTAGGATTTCGTTCATCGGAGTGTAGCGCAGCCAGGTAGCGCGTCTCGTTCGGGACGAGAAGGCCGCAGGTTCGAATCCTGTCTCTCCGACCAAATCCTATTCAATAAGCCCGCCTTGCGCGGGCTTTTTGTTGTGCGCGGAAAATGCCCCCTGCATGCACAGGGGGCGACAGGCGCGGCTTACTGCTCGGCCTGCACGGGCACGTACAGCAGTTGCAAACGCTCGCTGCTCCATGCCCGGGTCTGGTTGGTCAGCTCAAGGTTGTTGTTCAGCTTCTGCCCGTAGCTGGGCACGATCTGCTTGAGCCTGGCCTGCCATTCAGGGCTCTTGAGGCGGTCCTTGAAGGTCTTCTCCAGCACCGTCAGCATGATCGGCGCGGCAGTCGAGGCGCCTGGCGAGGCACCCAGCAGCGCGGCGATAGTGCCGTCCTGGGCAGCAACCACTTCAGTGCCGAACTGCAGCACGCCCCCGAGCACCGGGTCCTTCTTGATCACCTGCACGCGCTGGCCGGCTTGCAGCAGCTTCCAGTCCTGGTTCTTGGCATTGGGGAAGTACTCGCGCAGGGCATTCATGCGGTCGTCGAAGCTCAGCATCAATTGCCCCATCAGGTAGGTGCTGAGGTCGATGTTGTCGATGCCGGCGTTCACCATCGGCAGGATGTTGTGGCTGTTCAGCGACGCGAACATGTCCAGCAGCGAGCCGTGCTTGAGGTACTTGGTGGAGAAGGTCGCGAACGGGCCGAACAGCAGCACCTGCTTGCCGTCGATCATGCGCGTGTCCAGGTGCGGGACCGACATCGGCGGTGCACCGACCGACGCCTTGCCGTACAGCTTGGCCTGGTGGCGCGCGACCACGTCCGGGTTGTCGGTCATCAGGAACTGGCCACCCACCGGGAACCCGGCATAGCCTTCAGCTTCGGGGATGCCCGACTTCTGCAACAGCTTGAGCGCGCCACCACCGGCACCGATGAAGACGAACTTGGCGTTGACCGCCACTTCGTTGCCGCCATTGGCCAGGTCGGCCACCACCACCCGCCAGGTGCCGTCATCGTTGCGCACGATGTCACGCACTTCATGGCTGAGGTTCACGCTGACGTTAGGGTTGCGGGTCATCGAGGCGAACAGCTGACGGGTGATCTCGCCAAAGTTCACGTCGGTGCCGATCGCCATGCGCGTGGCTGCGACCTTCTGTTGAGGGTCACGGCCTTCCATCACCAACGGGGCCCATTGGCGGATCTGCTCGTGGTCTTCGCTGATCTGCATGCCACGGAACAGCGAGCTGTGCTGCAGGGCAGCGACGCGCTTGTGGAGGAAGGCAATGTTGTCGTCACCCCACACAAAGCTCATGTGCGGCACGTTGTTGATGAATGTTTTCGGGTTGCTCAGCACGCCTTGCTCGACCTGATAGGCCCAGAACTGCTTGGAGACTTCGAATTGCTCGTTGACCCCCACGGCCTTGCTGATGTCGATACTGCCATCCGTGCCGACACTGGTGTAGTTCAGTTCGCAAAACGCGGAGTGGCCGGTACCGGCGTTGTTCCAGGCGTTGGAGCTTTCTTCGCCGACCTGGTCCATGCGCTCGTAGACGTCAACCTTCCAGTTCGGCTCCAACTCGGTGAGGTAGGTGCCCAAGCTGGCACTCATGATGCCGCCGCCGATCAGCAGGACGTCGACGGTCTTGTCCGGCTCTGCGGGTTTGGAGCAGCCGATGACGCTCAGGCAAAGGAGCGTCAGCAGGATTTTTTTCATTAGAAGCGCAATCCGATTGAAGTGAAGGATTGGCGCGCTAAAGCAGGGAGTGTGCCAACTGGCATTAGACCAATGGCTAAGGGGTGAGACACCCGGTCGCATGGCGACAATCCGCCACAGTTGCGCCAGGTTCAGCGCAACACTGGCGGATTTCCCCGCGCCGGACGGTCAGGCGGTCAGCCGCGAAGTCACCTCCCCCAACTGCCCGGACAACCCATGCAAACGCTGCCCGGCCTGCTCGGTCTGCTGCACAGCTTCCTGGTTGGTGGTGGCGATGCGGGTAATTTCGATCAGGTTGCGCGAGATGTCCTCGGCCACGCTGGTCTGCTCTTCGGCTGCCGTGGCGATCTGCCGGTTCATGTCGCGGATTGCCTCCACCGCCGAGGTGATGCGCTGCAGCATCTGCCCCGCCTGCTGCACCTGCTCGGCACCTTCCTCGCTGCGCTGCTGACCACTTTCGATGGCCTTGACCGCCTCTACCGCACCCGACTGCACCGCTTCGATGATCTGGTGAATTTCGGCGATCGATGCAGCGGTGCGCTGGGCCAAACTGCGCACCTCGTCGGCGACCACCGCAAAGCCGCGCCCGGCCTCGCCCGCACGGGCCGCCTCGATGGCTGCATTGAGCGCCAGCAGGTTGGTCTGCTCGGCAATGCCGCGGATGACTTCGAGCACCTTGCCAATCCGCGTGCTGTCATGCTCCAGGTCACGGATCACCGCAGCGGTACCGGCGATTTCGCGGTTGACCACGCCAATGATGTCGATGGTCTGCTGCATCACCTGCTCGCCAGCCTGGGCACTGTGATCGGCATCATCGGCCGCGCGGGCGGCGTCGGCGGCGTGGCGAGCCACCTCCTGAGCGGTGGCGGACATCTCATGCATGGCCGTCGCCACCTGATCGGTGCGCTGGAACTGGTCATGCGTGCCCTGGGCCATGTCAGCCGCGATGCTGCGCAACTGGCCACTGGCGCCTTCCAGTTCCTGGGCATTGTCCTTGAGCCGACCGACTGTCTCGGCAAGAAAATCACGCAGGGTATTGGCCGCACGTGCCAAGCGCCCCAGTTCATCTTCACGGCGGCTGTCCACGCGCGCAGCGAAGCGCCCCTGGCTCAACTGCGCAACATACTCGATCAACTGGCGAATCGGCTCGATCAGGCTGCGATTGACCAGCCACAGGCTGAACAGGCCGACCAGCACCGCCGAGCCCAGCATCACCAGCAAGCCCAGCCACACCGTACGCTCGGCGCTGGCGTTGATGCTCGATGCACGCTCACGCGCATCGGCGCGCAGTTGTTCGACCAGCTCGCTCATCTGTTCGCTGGCGGCACGGTCCACGCCCTTGACCGCAAGGTCGCCTGCAACCGGGTCACCACCCGCGGCGATAAACGCCTGGCGGCCCTGCGCGTAAGCCTGGCCCAGTTGTAGATGGCTGGCACGCAACTGTTGCAGCGACGCCTTGAGCCTGGCATCGCTGCTGTCGATCAGTTGCCCAAGCACCTGCTGCACCTGCTGCTCGCGGGCCTGGAACTGCTGCCAGTACTTGTCCAGTTCGGCGGGCTGGCGACCGCGCAGCAGCACATTCTTCCATTCCTGCACCTGGATCTTGAACTGCAGGTTGGCCTCATCGATCAATTGCGAAGCCCGCAAGGGCCCATCCACCAGCTCGGCGTAGCCGCGCACGCTGGAAGACAGAAACTGGAAACACACCAGCGCGATCAGCAACATCGCTACCAGGCTGCCGCCGAGCAGGGCGAGAATTTGCACTCTGAGGGATTTACGCAACATCGCGATCTCAAGACCAAAGGAAAGGAACGGCGCACGTCTGCGGCGCCGGGCAAGACATTCCATGTCTCCGTAGGCTCACTCGCAAAAAAAAGGCTGCCATCGTTCGATAGCAGCCAGCTTGAGCACTTGCACAACAATTGAGACAAATAGTGTCAGGCAATTCCTACAGAATTGTTACAGAACCACGACAGGCTAGCCCGTGGTGAACTGCAACGAGGCCAACCGGGCATACAGCGGGCTTTCTTCGATCAACTGGCGATGCGTGCCTACTGCCACCAGGCGTCCCTTGTCGATCACCGCGATGCGATCGGCGTGCTGCACCGTGGCCAGACGATGGGCGATCACCAAGGTGGTGCGACCGGCCATCACACTGGGCAGCGCCTGCTGAATCAGGTGTTCGCTTTGCGCATCAAGGGCGCTGGTAGCCTCATCCAGCAACAGGATCGGCGCATCGACCAGCAGCGCCCGGGCAATCGCCAAGCGCTGCCGTTGCCCGCCCGACAAGCCGATGCCACCCTCCCCCAGCGGCGTCTGGTAGCCCAGCGGCAGTTGCTGGATGAATTCGTCGGCATGCGCACCGCGCGCCGCTGCCTCGACCTCGGCCAGCGTCGCCCCTGGGCGGCCATAGCGAATGTTGGCCTCGACCGTACCGCGAAACAGCGACGGGTTCTGCGCCACCAACGCGAACTGCTGGCGCAGCTCGGCCGGGTCGAGTTCAGTGATGGCCTGGCCATCGAGCAAGATGCGCCCCTGCTGAGGGTCGTAGAAGCGCAGCAGCAGGTCGAACAGGGTGGATTTGCCGGCGCCCGAAGGCCCGACCAGGGCCACGGTCTGCCCCGGCTCGATCGCCAGGCTCAGGCCGTCAATGGCCGCAACCGCAGGCCTCGACGGGTAGGCGAAATGCACGTCTTGCAACGCGATACGCCCGACAGCACGCCGCTCAGGCAGCGAGGCGGCTATGCGCGGCGGCAGGATTGCACTGCGTGCCGCCAACAGCTCGGCAATGCGCTCGGCCGCGCCGGCGGCGCGCTGCAGCTCACCGATCACCTCGCTGAGCGTGCCGAACGCACTGCCGACGATCAGGCTGTAAAAAACGAAGGCTGCCAGCTCGCCTGCCGAAATACGCCCGGCAATCACGTCCATGCCCCCAACCCAGAGCATGACCCCCACCGCGCCGAGCACCAGCACGATGACCAGGGTGATCAGCCACGCACGCTGGGCAATACGCTGGCGGGCCACGCTGAAGGCCGCCTCGACGGTGCCGGCGAACAGTTCGCGATCGAGCGGCTCATGGTTATAGGCCTGCACGGTCTTGATCTGCCCCAGGGTTTCGGCGACGTAGCTGCCGACATCCGCCACCCGGTCCAGGCTCTGCCGCGACAGGCTGCGCACGCGCCGGCCGAACAGCAGGATCGGCGCCAGCACCAGCGGCAAGGCCACCACCACGATGCTGGTGAGCTTGGGGTTGGTGATGAACAGCAGCACCACGCCCCCTACCACCATCAAGGCATTGCGCAGGAACATCGACAGCGAAGAGCCGATCACCGATTGCAGCAAAGTTGTGTCAGCCGTAAGCCGCGACTGGATCTCGGAGCTGCGGTTGTCTTCGAAGAACCCAGGGTGCAGCCCTACCAGGTGATCGAACACCGCACGGCGGATATCAGCCACGCAGCGCTCGCCGATCCACGACACCAGGTAGAAGCGGCTGAAGGTACCCACCGCCAGTGCCAGCACCAACAGCAGGAACAGGCCAATGGTCTGGTTGAGCTGGTGTGCGGAGCGGGTCATGAAACCCTGGTCAACCAGCAGGCGGATGCCCTGCCCCATGGACAGGGTGATTGCCGCCGTGACCACCAGTGCCAGCAATGCCAGGAGCATTTGCCGGCGATACGGGCGAACGAACTGCCAACCCAGGCGCAGGGCGCGACGTTGGCCAGGAGAGACGGATTCGGGCATGGCGGCGACCAGAGCGGCAAGGAAGTAGCAGACTACCACTCATCGGAGCGCGCGGAACGCTTGGGGGTGACTATAGCCTTTCGATCTAAAAGGGCTCTGGAGCTTTACCGCCGTTTCTGTTGGACTGTCAGGGCCGTGACAGTCGAGGATCTGTCACAGGCCAGTCACGGCGCAGGATTACCCTGAGCTTGAACCTGATGAGGAGACAGGACATGAGCTTGCAGCACAGCAGCGATACCCCGAAACCCCAGAACAACCCGCAACCCCAGGTGTGCGGCTCGATCATCGACGCCCAAGGGCGCGAGGTTCCAATCACCGAGCAGATGATCCAGAAAGCCTGCCAGGAACTGGAACAAAGCCGGGGCACCAAAGCCCGTAAAGGCTGATCGGCTAATTCATTGCAACCCGGCGCCTGCGCCGGGTTTTTATTGACTGGGCCGGCGAAAAGGCCGACGCAGGCACATCACTCAGACCAACACCCCACCCAGCGCACTGACCAACTGCGCCAGTTGCGGCGACTCGCCACGAATCCGCACCGCCAGCCCTTCGATTTCACGCCGAGGCGGATACTGCTTGCGCAACTGATCGAATGCCACCCGCTGCTCGGCCGGGTCGTCGCTCAAGCTACGGCGGAAGTCCGCATCGTCACGGCGCGGGTCGTACACGGCGCGGCACAAGGTGGCCAAGGCCCAGGCCGGGTCTGTAGTGGCATCGAGTTCAACCTGCGCCAGCGGCGGCTTGGGCAGCAAATCGGCCAGGCGCACCTGCTCCGCTTCGCCCAGGTGACGGCACAACGCCTGGTAGATCTGCGCAGTGCCCCGCTGCCGGCCATCGAGGCTGTAGCCGGCGATGTGCGGCGAAGCCAGCGTGCACAGGTCGGCCAGTTGCAGGTCGACCTGCGGTTCGCCTTCCCACACATCGAGCACGGCATGCACGTCTTCACGGTCCAACAGCAGCTCACGCAAGGCATCGTTGTCCACCACCGGGCCACGGCTGGCATTGATCAGCCACGCCCCCGGGCGCAACCGTGCCAGTTGCGCCTGGCCCAGCAGGTGCCAGGTGGGGTACTCGCCGCCGCGCTGCAAGGGGGTGTGCAGGCTGATCACATCGCACTGTTCCAGTACCGTCTCGAGGCTGACGTAATCGCCCCCCTCGGCGGCCTGACGCAGCGGGTCGCACACCAGCACTTTCCAGCCCAGGCCATGCAGCACACGCACCAGGCGGCCGCCGACCTCCCCCGCGCCCACCACGCCGTACGTGCGCTTGGGCAGCGCGACACCGTCCAGCTCGGCCAGGGTCAGCAGGCTACCCAGCACATAATCCACCACGCCGCGGGCATTGCAGCCCGGCGCACTGCTCCAGTGGATGCCAGCCTCGGCAAAGTAGTCCAGGTCGAGGTGATCGGTACCGATGGTGCACGTGCCGACAAATCGCACACGGCTGCCTTCAAGCAGTTGGCGGTCGACCTTGGTCACCGAGCGCACCAGCAGTACATCGGCGTCCTTGACGCTGGCGGCATCGAGGCTTCGGCCCGGATAGCGGCGGATCTCGCCGAAACCTTCGAAGAAGGCATCGAGCAGCGGAATGTTCTCGTCGGCAACTATCAGCATGGCGCTCTCCTGTCAGGGGAACGCAGTGTAGGCGCTACGCGCGGCGTGTTCCAGAGCGGCTCAGTCGGCTTTCTTGCGGATCCAGTACAGGAAGGTGCCCGCGTCCTCTTGCTGCTGCAGCAGTTCGTGGCCGAGGAAGTTGCAGAACTTGGGGATGTCGCGGCGGGTCGACGGGTCGGTGGCAATGACCTTGAGCAAGCCACCGGCAGCCAGGCCACGCACGTGCTGGTGCAACATCATCACAGGCTCGGGGCAGTTCAGGCCGGTGGCATCGAGGACGGCGTCGGGGGTGAAATCAGTCATGGGCGGCTCCAAAATGTTCATCATTGTCGCGCATCGTACGGCGCGCACCAAGGGCCGCGCGCCGCCCACGCACTCAACGCGGCTTCAGGTCCAGCCTGCGCAGATGGCAGGTCACTTCCTCACGGTCGTGATACAGCTGCTTGCAGGCGATCGAAACCCTGATCTTGCGCGACTTGAACGTGGCCTGCATGCGGTCGAGCAGGCGCCGCACCTCGGCGTAGCGTTGCTTCATCGGCAGCTTGAGGTTGACCACCGCTTCGCGGCACAGCCCTTCCCCCAGCCAGGTTTCGATCAATGCGGTGGTCCGCGCCGGCTTCTCGACGATGTCGCAGACCATCCAGTCCACCGGCTGCTTCGGCTGCCAGGTGAAACCATCCGCCATCAGGTGCTGGACCAGCCCGGTGTCCATCAGGCTCTCGGCCATCGGGCCGTTGTCGATGGCGGTGACCAGCATCCCGCGGCGCACCAGCTGGTAGGTCCAGCCGCCTGGCGAGGCGCCCAGGTCGACACCGGTCATATCATCACCCAGGCGCTGGTCCCACTGCTCGCGGGGGATGAACTGATGCCAGGCTTCTTCCAGCTTGAGGGTCGAGCGGCTGGGCGCTTCACGGGGAAACTTCAGGCGCGGGATGCCCATTGGCCAGAGTGCGCTGTTGTTGGCCGCAGCCTGGCCGACAAATACCCGCCGGCCAGTGATGAAGCTCAGCAGAAGGCGTGGACGGCTGGTGTCTTCAACCAGGCGACCGGCTTTTTCCAGGGCCTTGCGCAACGGCACCTCGAACTTGCGGCAGAACGTCGACAGCTCCTTGCCTTCGTTGCTGTCGAGCACTTCCAGCCACAGGCTGCCGAACACAGGCAGGCCGGCCAGGTGCTCGAGCAATACGCTGATGCGATCGCTCTCCGGCAACTCGACGAAACCGCCACGGGCCCACTGCCGCGGGAAGATCAGCTCAGCGAAGCGCAGTTCCCCCATCAGGCGCTCGGCGCCATTGTCCTCGGTGCAGACAAACTCGGCACTGGCGCTCTGCGCTTTGCCTTTGGCATAGCCGGCAACCCCCAGGCGGGCGGCATGTTCGCTGATCTCGGCGCAGACCTCGCCCTCGAAACCGGGCCGGCAATGCATGAACAGGGTACTCATCTCTCACTCCACTACGGCGGGCGCACCACAGGCGCCGGCAGGGCGGCGATGATAAAGGAAGTTCGGAACCTGCGACACGTCCCGCCGGTCCAGAAAAGGGTCAGGCAGGCCAAACCGGTCTAACCTGACCATTCAGCCAGGTCCGTACCGTGCGGATCGAAACAGAGCGGTGACACCGGCAAACACCCAGATTTGCCGGGCACCGGCGCAGAAGGAGTTGGCAATGCCCTCGCTCGATAGCCTGAACACCCTCAAAACCCTCAAGGTCGCCGACCAGACGTACCACTATTACAGCCTTACCGAGGCCGCCCGCCAGTTGGGCGACCTGCAACGCCTGCCCATGTCGCTCAAGGTGCTGCTGGAAAACCTGCTGCGCTGGGAGGACGGCAAGACCGTCACCGGTGACGACCTGCGCGCCATTGCCCAATGGCTGGAGGCGCGCCGCTCCGACCGGGAAATCCAGTACCGCCCTGCCCGGGTGCTGATGCAGGACTTCACCGGCGTACCCGCCGTGGTCGACCTGGCAGCCATGCGCGCCGCCATGGCCAAGGCCGGTGGCGACCCGCAGCGGATCAACCCGCTGTCGCCGGTCGACCTGGTAATCGACCACTCGGTGATGGTCGACCGCTATGGCACGCCCCAATCGTTCAGCGAGAACGTCGACATCGAGATGCAGCGCAATGGCGAGCGCTATGCATTCCTGCGTTGGGGCCAGAGCGCCTTCGACAACTTCCGGGTAGTACCGCCGGGCACCGGCATCTGCCACCAGGTCAACCTGGAATACCTTGGCCGCACCGTCTGGACCCGTGAAGAAGACGGCCGTACCTATGCCTTCCCCGACACCCTGGTCGGTACCGATTCGCACACCACCATGATCAACGGCCTGGGAGTGCTGGGCTGGGGTGTTGGCGGCATCGAGGCCGAAGCCGCGATGCTCGGCCAACCCGTGTCGATGCTGATCCCGGAAGTGATCGGCTTCAAGTTGACCGGCAAGCTGCGCGAGGGCATCACCGCCACCGACCTGGTGTTGACCGTGACGCAGATGCTGCGCAAAAAGGGTGTGGTGGGCAAGTTCGTCGAGTTCTACGGCGATGGGCTGGCCGAGCTGCCCCTGGCCGACCGTGCCACCATCGCCAACATGGCCCCCGAGTATGGCGCCACATGCGGCTTCTTCCCGGTCGACCAGGTGACCCTTGACTACCTGCGCCTGACCGGGCGCCCCGAGCAGACAGTGCAACTGGTCGAACAGTACTGCAAGGCCCAAGGCCTGTGGCGCCTGCCTGGCCAGGACCCGGTGTTCAGCGATGCCCTGGCCCTCGACATGAACGATGTCGAGGCCAGCCTGGCCGGGCCCAAACGCCCCCAGGACCGGGTCGCCCTGGGCCAGGTCAGCCAGGCGTTCGACCATTTCATCGAACTGCAGCCCAAGCCACTGGCCAAGGAAGTCGGCCGCCTGGAAAGCGAAGGCGGCGGCGGTGTGGCGGTGGGCAACGCCGACCAGGCGGGCGAAATCGACTACAGCCATGCAGGCCAGACCCACACCCTGCGCGACGGTGCAGTGGTCATCGCTGCGATCACCTCCTGCACCAATACCTCAAACCCCAGCGTGATGATGGCCGCCGGGCTGGTGGCGAAAAAGGCCCTGGAGAAGGGCCTGCAGCGCAAACCCTGGGTCAAGAGCTCGCTGGCCCCTGGCTCCAAGGTGGTCACCGACTACTTCAAGGCTGCCGGGCTGACGCCGTATCTGGATGAGCTGGGTTTTGACCTGGTGGGTTACGGCTGCACTACCTGCATCGGCAACTCCGGCCCACTGGATGAAGCGATTGAGCAAGCCATCGGCAGCGCCGACCTGACCGTTGCCTCGGTGCTTTCGGGCAATCGCAACTTCGAGGGCCGCGTGCATCCGCTGGTCAAGACCAACTGGCTGGCGTCACCGCCGCTGGTAGTGGCTTACGCCCTGGCCGGCAGCGTGCGCCTGGACCTGACCCGCGACCCGTTGGGCACTGGCAAGGACGGCCAGCCTGTGTACTTGCGCGACATCTGGCCCAGCCAGCAGGAGATCGCCGCCGCCGTGGCCAAGGTCGACACCGCGATGTTCCACAAGGAGTACGCCGAAGTCTTCGAAGGCGACGCGCAGTGGCAGGCCATCGAGGTGCCGCAAGCGGCCACGTATGTCTGGCAGGAGGCATCGACCTACATTCAGCATCCACCGTTCTTCGACGACATCGGCGGGCCGCCGCCGCAGGTCAAGGACATCGAGGGTGCACGCGTGCTGGCCCTGCTCGGCGACTCGGTCACTACCGACCACATCTCCCCGGCCGGCAACATCAAGGCCGACAGCCCCGCCGGGCGCTACCTGCGCAGCAAGGGTGTAGAACCGCGGGACTTCAACTCCTACGGATCGCGCCGGGGTAACCACGAGGTGATGATGCGCGGCACGTTCGCCAACATCCGTATTCGCAACGAGATGCTTGGGGGTGAGGAAGGGGGCAATACCCTGTTCGTGCCAACGGGCGAAAAGCTGTCGATCTACGATGCCGCCATGCAGTATCAGGCCCAGGGTACGCCGCTGGTGGTGATCGCCGGCCAGGAATACGGCACAGGGTCCAGCCGTGACTGGGCCGCCAAGGGCACCAACCTGTTGGGGGTCAAGGCGGTGCTGGCAGAAAGCTTTGAACGCATCCACCGGTCCAACCTGGTGGGCATGGGCGTGCTGCCCCTGCAGTTCAAGGCCGGGCACGATCGCAAGCAACTGGCGCTGACCGGCAGGGAGCGCATCGATGTGCTGGGGTTGAGCGGTGCTCATCTACGGCCAGGGATGAGCCTGACGCTGCGTATCACCCGCGAGGACGGGCAGCAGGAGCAGATCGAGGTGCTGTGCCGCATCGATACCTTGAATGAGGTGGAGTACTTCAAGTCGGGGGGGATTCTGCATTATGTGTTGCGCCAGTTGATTGCTGGTTGAGATGCAAGGCTTGGCTGGGGATTTCACAGGCAGCGCAAATCCCCAGCCAACGCCACCACCCTCCCCCTCTCTCGGCGGCCTCATTCCGCTATCGGCTACTGGCTCTTGGCCAGCCATTGAGTCATCATCAGACTCACACGTCACCAAACAGCCTTAAAAACGCAAAAATGACGCCATTTTGATCAAACGTGCCTGTTCCCTAGCTCAATCTGAACAATGGCTTATTGCCATAAATCAAGCCTATTAAATATCCATTCAATAAAACCAGCGGCTTGCCGATACCTCACGAAAGCCTTGCGGATTCTTTGCGGATTACCCACCCATGCGTAACAACCAGCCGATTACCCAGAGAGAACGGACTTTCCCTGCCCAGCAGCGGTTGATCTCCACCACCAACGCCAAGGGCGTGATCAGCTACTGCAATGACGCGTTTATCGAAATCAGTGGGTTCACCCGCGAAGAGTTGACCGGCGCGCCGCACAACCTGGTGCGTCACCCGGATGTGCCCGCGGCCGTGTTCGCCCACATGTGGCAAACCCTCAAACAGGGCCAGCCCTGGATGGGTATCGTCAAGAACCGCTGCAAGAACGGTGACCACTACTGGGTCAACGCCTATGTCACGCCGATCTTCGACAATAACCAGGTGGTCGGTTTCGAATCGGTGCGGGTCAAACCCACTGCCGAACAGATCCGCCGGGCCGAAGGCCTCTACCAGCGCCTGAACCAGGGCAAGTCGGCGGTGCCGCGACGTGATCAGTGGCTGCCGATTCTGCAGGACTGGCTGCCGTTCATTCTGGTCAGCCAGGTGGGCTTCCTGATTGGCAACTGGCTCGGCCACTCCTGGGGCTTCGGCCTGGCGGCGGCCCTGTCGGTGCCCCTTGGCCTGCTCGGCCTGAGCTGGCAGCAACGTGGCCTCAAGCGCCTGCTGCGCCTGGCGGAACAAACCACGTCCGACCCCCTCATCGCGCAGATGTACACCGATAGCCGCGGCGTTCAGGCCCGCCTGGAAATGGCCATGCTCAGCCAGGATGCACGCATGAAAACCTGCCTGACACGCCTGCAGGACAGTGCAGAACACCTGAGCGAACAGGCGCGGCAATCCGATGCCCTGGCCCACAAGAGCTCTTCGGGGCTGGAGCGCCAGCGGGTGGAAACCGAGCAAGTGGCGGCCGCCGTCAACCAGATGGCTGCCACCACCCAGGAAGTGGCCAACCATGTGCAGCGCACTGCCGACGCCACCCAGGAAGCCAATCGCCTGACCAGCCAGGGCCGGCAGATCGCCGGTGAAACCCGCGAGGCCATCGAGCGCCTGTCGGCGGCAGTGGGTGAAACCGGTGCAACGGTGACGCAACTGGCAAAGGACAGCGACGAAATCGGCGGTGTGGTCGATGTGATCAAGGGCATCGCCGACCAGACCAACTTGCTGGCGCTGAACGCCGCCATCGAAGCGGCCCGCGCCGGTGAAATGGGCCGTGGTTTTGCGGTCGTGGCCGACGAGGTCCGCCAGTTGGCCCAGCGCACCGCCGAGTCCACCGGGCAGATCCACGGCCTGATAGCCAAGCTGCAGCAGACTGCCAGCAATGCCGTACTGACCATGGAAACCGGCCACCGCCAGGCACAGGAAGGGGTCGACCGGGTCATGCAGGCCGATGAAGCGTTGGTCGGTATCAGCGAAGCGGTGGCCAATATCACCGACATGGCGACCCAGATCGCAGCCGCTACCGAAGAGCAGACTGCCGTCGCCGACGAGATCAGCCGCAACATCAGCACCATTGCCGACCTTGCCGACCAGACAGCTGAACAGGCCCAGCATTCGGCGCTGCTCAGCGAGGAACTGACCAGCACTGCCGGTAGCCAGTATTCGCTGGTGGAGCGTTTCAACCGCTAAGACACTGGGCCTTGTGTGATATTGGAGCGGCCTTGCCGGGCCGCTCCTACCAGTCCAGTTGCAACCGGCTCTCGAAATACCGCTCCTCACCCGTCAACGGATCTACGAAACGCAGGCTCTGCGCCAACAGCTTCAACGGCCGCTGATAATCGTCATCGGTCTGCAGCAGTTCGGGGTAGAACGGATCGTTGCAGATTGCCGCACCCAATGCCGCCATATGTACACGCAATTGATGGGTCTTACCGGTCACCGGCGACAGACCGTAGCGCCATAACTCGCCACGCGTCTCCAGCACCTGGGCCAAGGTTTCGCTGTTGTCAGCGCCCTCCACCTCCTGCATGCGGAAGAAAGGCTCGCCATGCACCAGGCGGCTTTTGTGCACCAGCGGGAAGTTGTGCTGGGGCATGGCTGCGGCGATGGCCTGGTAGCGTTTGTCGATCCGCCGCTCGGGGAACAAGCGCTGGTAGGCACTGCGCGTCTGGGGGTTGGCGGAGAACAGCACAAGCCCTGCGGTATGCCGGTCGATGCGGTGCAAAGGCACCAGATGCGGGTTGTCCAGACGCCGGATCAGCCGGCGCAGCAAAGTCTGCTCGACATACTCACCGGTCGGGGTCACCGGCAGAAAGTGCGGTTTGTCGGCAACCACCAGATGCTCGTCCACGTGCAACAGGGTTTCCTGCACAGGGATCGGCCGCTCATTTGGCACTTCCCGGAAGTAGTGCAAGCGCATGCCGCGTTTATAAGCCAGCCCAGCAGAGACTGCCTGCCCCTGCGCATCTAGCACGCGGCCCCGGGCAAAGCGGTCAAGCCACTGCGCCCGATCGATGGCCTTGAAATGGTCACACAGGCAATCGAGCACCGTCGCCCAGTTGCCGGGGGGCAGGCACACCGTGCTGGCTTGCTGGCGGGCAGGGTCGAAAGGCGTGGTCATGGCAGCGCTCAAAAGGTTGGAGGCCGCGCATTATCCTCCAAGCCTTCCACCTCAACCAGCCTGTAGCGTCGCCTCGCTGCGCGCCTTCAACCAGCGCAGCACTTGCACGGCCTCCCAGCGGTTGGGGTCGTACAGGGCATATAACAAACCCTGGTAACCTACGACGTCCAGCCCACGGTGGTAACCGGCACGCTGGAACAATGCCTCGATCTCGGCAAAACAGGTATTGAAGTGAACCTTGCCGAACGGCGTTCGGTCTTCAGTCACCAGGCCTTCGAGGCGCAGTTCCAGAACGGCGTCGCACACCCGCTCGACGGGCATGTGGTTGACGCTGTACTTGAGTTGCTCGACGTTGAGCATGGCCTTCCCCTCGAACACTGTATTTATATACAGCATACGGACCTCCCCTCATCCACGTCAATTCGCCATCGCGTCATTGCAACCCCAGCAGGTAACCGGTGCCTTTGCGAATGGTCAGTACCTGGCCCCGCGCAGTGCCAGTGGTCACGGACAAATGCACCCACCGGTCAAACTCCAGGATCAGTTGATCGAAGGGTACGTCGCTGTCGCTGATTCTGCGTATCACCTCACGCGGGCTGACGTCGATCACCGTGAAGTCGGCTGCCAACCCCAGCACATGCTGGCTTGACGGTTCCCCACCGACACGCTGATTAAGTGCACTGCAGCGGTAGCCGCTGCTGATGATGATCGGCATCCCGAGCAGCGCACGTACCTTTTCAAGCACGCCACACAGGACAGTTAGATTGGCCAGTACCTCAGGTGTAGGGGTGTTTTCAAACCCTTCCCTTGCGGCGATTTGCGAAGCGGTCATTTCATCCAGGGTGAAATGCGGCGTGATGAACATGGTTAGATTCTCGATGACAGTTCAAGGACACCGGCAGCAGTGGCCGGCACCCGATCATCGACTTGTAATCTCAACCATGGCGTGAGGAACGCGTGCCCATTGGGCGATCATTGCGCGAGAAACGCCACCACTTGCTCGGCATCGAACGGCCAGTGCAGTTCGCCGCCGTTGTCACAGCGCCGCAGCACGGGAATGATCAGGCCATAGCGTTCGAACATGGCCTCGTTTTCGGCAATGTCGACCAGCTCCACCAACAGGCCATGATCGACGAAAGGCATCAGCACAGCCTCCGCCACTTCGCACAGGTGGCAGCCAAGGGTGCCGAACAGTTGGCATTCAGGCAGCATGGGGCAGGTCTCGGTTTGGTTTCGGAAAAGCCTATTCTAGGTCTGTCCCGCCCACTGCGCACCTGGCCTCGCTCAATCCTGGCTGGTTGCACCAATGCGGTGCAGCGACAGGTCCGCGCCCTGAAACTCCTGCTCGTGGCTCAAGCGCAAGCCATGCAGCGCGCGGATCACCCCATAGACGACAAAGCCACCGAGCAATGCCACCAGCACCCCCATCAGACTGCCCAGCAACTGGCTGACCAGGCTGACACCGCCCATGCCACCAAGGGCGGCCTGGCCGAACACCCCACAGGCAATGCCACCCCACACACCGCACAGGCCGTGCAACGGCCACACACCCAGCACGTCGTCGATTTTCCAGCGGTTCTGCGCCGCGGTGAAACTCCAGACGAACAGCACCCCAGCCACCAGGCCGGTGGCCAGCGCGCCAATCGGGTGCATCAGGTCGGAACCGGCACAGATCGCCACCAGCCCGGCCAGCGGCCCGTTGTGCAGGAAGCCCGGGTCGTTGCGGCCGGCCAGCAAGGCCGCCAGGGTGCCACCGACCATGGCCATCAGCGAATTGATCGCCACCAGGCCGCTTACGCCCTGCAAGGTCTGGGCGCTCATCACGTTGAAGCCGAACCAGCCAATGATCAGGATCCATGAACCCAGCGCCAGAAACGGAATGCTCGAAGGTGCAAAAGCCACCAGGCGGCCGTCGCGGTAGCGCCCGCGCCGTGGCCCCAGCAACACCACCGCCGCCAACGCCAGCCAGCCGCCCATGGCATGCACCACGACAGAGCCGGCAAAGTCATGGAACGGCGCCCCGAAACGTGCTTGCAGCCAGGCCTGCACACCGAAGTTGCCGTTCCACACCACGCCTTCGAAAAACGGATAGACAAACGCCACGATCACCGCGGTGGCACACAGCTGCGGAACGAAACGCGCACGCTCGGCAATGCCCCCGGAGATGATCGCCGGGATGGCAGCCGCGAACGTGAGCAGGAAGAAGCACTTGACCAGCGCATAGCCATGGTCGACGGCCAGTTGCGCCGCCGGCTGGAAGAAGCTCACGCCGTAGGCGATCCAGTAGCCGATAAAGAAGTACACCAGCGCCGAAATGGCGAAGTCGCTGAGAATCTTCGACAAGGCATTGACCTGATTCTTGTGCCGTACGGTGCCTACTTCGAGAAAGGCGAAGCCAGCATGCATGGCCAGCACCAGAATGGCGCCCATGAGAATGAACAGGGTGTTCGAACCGTGGACCAGGGAGTCCATCGCGCTGTGCATGTGTTCCATGAATAGGCAGACCTGCTGAAAAGGCACCAGGACAGTTCAAGAACCTGCATCCCTGCACCGAATCGGTGCCAGCCCCCTGCCCCGTTTGCTGAATGGGGCGAGGCCTGCATGGTTTATTCTTGGCTTTGTCGAGGATTGGGTTAAGGTTTACGGTAGTTCGTCACGCAGGGCGCCCCGAATCGGCGCAGTGCGCGCCAGCGGCGCCCCGCAACGTGGCAAAGCCTTAGCAAGGCCCATACCAGCCCAGTTACCCGCACAGCCACTTGAACCTTCGGTATGTGCTATCACTCGAACTACCAACACTCATCGACAGGGAGAGACCCATGGCCAGCAAATCGGCAAAGACTGCTCAAGAGATATTGATGGCTGACTTTCAGGCCTTGGTCCGCGACACCGAGAAGCTCCTCGCCGACACCGCCAACCTGGCAGGCGATCAGGCTGACGAATTACGTGAGCAGATCCATGACCGCCTGACCCAGGCCCGCGAAACCCTGCAACTGACTCAGGAATCGGTGCGTGACCGCGGCCAGGCAGCCCTTGGCACCGCCGAGCAGTACGTGCAGGAAAACCCCTGGCAGGCCATCGGTATTGCGGCCGGCGTGGGGCTGTTGATCGGCCTGCTGGCCAATCGGCGCTGAGGGGTTCCCATGGAGAATGACGCCATCGGCGCCGGCGCTTCGGGCAAACGCCTGGGCGCGGCGATGCTCGGGCTGCTGCACAGCCACATCGAGCTGTTTGGTATCGAGCTGCAGGAGCAGAAGGGCCGCACCTTGAGCCTGCTGTTGTTCGCAGGCTTGGCACTGGTGTTCGCCCTGCTGCTGCTGACAGCGCTGTCCGGGCTGCTGCTGGTGCTGCTGTGGGACAGCTATCGCCTGGCTGGCATCATCGGCCTGTGCGTGTTCTACGGTGTGGCCGCGTTGTATTGCGGTTTGCGTTTGAAGGCTGCGGTGTTCGACGAGTCATCGCCGTTCGGCGCAACCCTCGAGGAACTCGCCAAGGACCGGGAGCGCCTGTTGCCATGAGCCTGCCTGAACTACCCAATACCCGTAACCCTCGCGAACTGCGCAAGGCGCTGTTGCGCCTGCGTCTGGAGATGCACCGCCAGGAAATCCGCCACGAGTCGGGGCAACTGCTTGAGCCACTGCAGCGCATGCGCGGCATGGGCAGTTCGCTGCACGAGGGGCTTGGTATCAAGCATGCGCCGCTGTGGGGGATTGGCGCGGTGGTCGCCATGGGCTTTCTCACCGGCAAGGGCGTGCGCAGTGGCAACCTGACACGGCTGGTGCGCCTGGGCGGCAGCCTGCTGCCACTGATCCGGCTGTACCTGCAGGGCAGCCGCCGGCACTGACGTTTTAGCATCACCTGAACAGACGCGATCACCAGCCGGTGGTCGCGTAAACCTTCAGCTTGCATGGTGACTCACGACACAGGAAGCTATGCCCATCGACCGACAGGAGATCGAGCCTTGGACTGGCATACCTTGCTGACCCGCGAACGCCTGGGCAAAGCCCTGTACAGCCCCGAAGAACTCGGGCGCAGCCCTTTCCACAAGGACCACGACCGCATCATCTTCTCCGGCGCCTTCCGCCGGCTTGGGCGCAAGACTCAAGTACACCCGGTTACCAGCAACGACCATATCCATACGCGCCTGACCCATTCCCTGGAAGTCAGTTGCGTCGGCCGCTCGCTCGGCATGCGGGTGGGCGAAACCCTGCGTGACAGCCTGCCAGACTGGTGCGAACCAAGTGACCTCGGGATGATCGTGCAATCGGCCTGCCTGGCTCACGACATCGGCAACCCGCCGTTCGGCCACTCCGGCGAAGACGCCATCCGCCACTGGTTCCAGCAGGCAGCAGGGCGTGGCTGGCTGGACGACATGAGCGATGACGAGCGCGCCGACTTCCTCAACTTCGAAGGCAATGCCCAAGGCTTTCGCGTACTCACCCAACTGGAGTATCACCAGTTCGACGGCGGCACCCGGCTGACGTACGCCACCCTCGGCACTTACCTCAAGTACCCCTGGAGCGCCCGCCATGCCGATGCCCTGGGTTACAAGAAACACAAGTTCGGCAGCTACCAGAGCGAACTGCCGTTGCTCGAACAGATCGCCCGCAAACTCGGCTTGCCGCAACTGGAAGATCAACGCTGGGCGCGCCACCCGCTGGTCTACCTGATGGAGGCCGCAGATGACATCTGCTATGCGCTGATCGACTTGGAAGACGGCGTGGAGATGGAGTTGCTGGAGTATGCCGAAGTCGAGGCGCTGCTACTCGGCCTGGTGGGCGACGACCTGCCGGAAACCTATCGCCAACTCGGCCCGCGCGACTCGCGACGGCGCAAGCTGGCGATCCTGCGCGGCAAGGCCATCGAACACCTGACCAACGCCGCCGCCCACGCCTTCGTCGAACAGCAACAGGCACTGCTCGCCGGGCATCTGCCCGGCGACCTGGTCGAACACATGCACGGCCCGGCCAAGCACTGCGTGCTGCAAGCCAAGGACATGGCGCGCAACAAGATCTTCCAGGACAAACGCAAGACCCTGCACGAGATAGGCGCCTACACCACGCTCGAGATCCTCTTGAACACCTTCTGCGGTGCGGCCCTCGAACAGCATGGCGGCCGCACCCCGTCGTTCAAGAGCCGGCGTGTGCTCGACCTGATCGGCAACAATGCACCGGACCCGCATGGCTCATTGCACAGCGCCTTCCTGCGCATGATCGACTTCATCGCCGGCATGACCGACAGCTATGCCAGTGAAATGGCCCGCGAAATGACGGGGCGCTCCAGCCCGACCTGAGCCCGACAGGTGCAGCCCGAGCACGGCCTCTGGCTGCACCCTTTCTTGAAGGAAACTTCCTACTTGCGTAGCTGCCGATTAAACACTACGAATAACACTCAATGAAAAGTTACCAATCAAGGTTTGACATCAAGCTCCACAGGGTAAATTCGTAGCCTGATTTGTTTTATCCTGTAAGCCATTTCCCATATACCGCGAATAGCCCTTCCTCACATGCCCGACGACTTCCAACTGGGATAAGGTGCGACCCGTCACCCTCACTCGCCCGCAGGGAAGTTGAACATGCACTCCGTATTTATTGTCGACGACCACCCCGTTATCCGCCTGGCCGTCCGTATGTTGCTGGAAAATCAGAACTACAAGATCGTCGGCGAATCGGACAATGGCGTGGACGCCATGCAGATGATTCGAGAATCCGCCCCTGACCTGGTCATCCTCGACATCAGCATCCCCAAGCTAGACGGCCTAGAGGTACTTTCCCGCTTTCAGGCCATGTCCCTGCCGTTGAAGGTTCTGGTGCTCACCGCCCAATCCCCGGCGTTGTTCGCCGTACGCTGCATGCACTCGGGTGCTGCGGGCTATGTGTGCAAGCAGGAAGACCTCAGCGAACTGCTCAGCGCGATCAAGGCAGTACTAGCCGGTTACAACTATTTCCCCAGCCAGGCCATCAAACACAATCAATCGGTAGATGCCGACCTGCAACTCTTCCGCCAGGTCAATGACCGTGAACTTATGGTCCTGCAATTATTTGCCCAAGGGCGAAGCAACAAGGAAATCGCCAAAGGCATGTTCCTCAGCAACAAGACGGTGAGTACCTACAAGAAGCGCCTGATGCACAAACTCCAGGTCGAGACCTTGGTGGACCTGATCGAAATGGCCAAACGCAACGCACTGGTCTGAGGGTTTTCATGGCGCGCCATATCGCCCGGCTGTTACTCGCTCTGGCACTGGTCAGCGGCGCGATACACGCCAACCACCACGGGGTTACCGCGTATGACCTGCTGGCACGCTCACCGGTAATGCCAGCACAGCCTTCGCTCACGGCCCCGCAACGCCAATGGCTCGAAAGCCGACACGAACTGGTGCTGGGTACCTCTGCGCCCGATTATCCGCCCTTCGACATCACCAGTGGTGGCCGCGACTATCAAGGCCTCACCGCCGAGTATGCAAACCTGATCGGCCTTGCCCTGCAGTTGCCTGTACGCGTGCTGCGCTTTAACAGCCGACAGGCAGCGGTAGAGGCACTCAAACGCGGCGATATCGACCTGCTCGGCAGTGCCAACGGCTATGAAGCGACAACGGACGGTCTGGCACTGTCGCACCCCTATGCCATTGACCAGCCGGTGCTGGTCACCCGTGAGGACGAACGCCGCCCTCTGGACCTGGGCCTGGAGAACATGCGACTGGGCATGCTCTACCACTACCTGCCGAGGCAGGAGATAGGCAGTGCCTACCCCAAGGCCCAGCTGCTGGCCTTCGGCTCGTCTTCCCAGGCCTTGAATGCAGTTGCATTTGGCCAGGCCGACGTGTTCATCGGCGACACCATCTCCACCCATTACCAGCTCAATCGCGGCCACCTGCCTGGCCTGCGCATCGCCAATTTCAGCAAGCACGAAGCGATCGGCTTCAGCTTTGCCATGCGCAAGGCGGATGCGTTGCTGCTGGAACTGGTCAACGCCATTCTCGACAATCAGCCTGCAGCCGTGCGCGCCAGTATCTTCAAGCGCTGGAGTGCCGGCAGCGACCTGCTTCTGACCGACCGCAAGCTGCAACTGACAGAGGCTGAGGAATTCTGGTTGCAACACCACCCGGTCATGCGCGTGGCCATCGACGATACTGCGGCGCCCTTGTCCTTCTTCGATGGTTCGGGATATTTCAGGGGCATCACCGCCGACCTGCTGGAGCTCATCCGCCTGCGCACCGGCCTGCGTTTCGAGGTGCAGCGCGCCAGCGGCATCGCCGACATGATCGCCCGCCTCAAGGACGGCCGGGCGGATGTGATTGCGGCGCTCACTACCGACGGTGAGGCCGAGCAGACCCTGCAAATCAGCCGCCCTTACCTTGAAAGTGTCTATGTATTGGTCAGCCGAGCGAGCAACGGGCAGTACACCTCTCTGGAACAACTCAAGGACCGACGCATCGCGATTACCCGCTACAGCGCGATGGATGACCTTTCCACGCGCTATCCGCACATTGGCTGGATCGAGACCGAGAGCTCCTTCTATTCCACGGCGCTGCTCAAAAGCGGTGCTGTAGATGCCGTGATCACCACCTTGATAGACGCCAACCATGCGGTGGCCACCCACCCCGACCTGGTCATACGCGCCACCGTCGGCAGCGAGCCGGCCAGCTACGCCATGGCAGCCGCCAGCCATTCACAGACGCTGGTATCGATCCTCGACAAGGCGTTGTTGAGCATTCCGCCGGAAGAACTGGGGGTGATCAACAACCGCTGGCGTGGTTACGGCCTGCATGACGACAGCACCTGGCAAAGCTTTCGCCGGCTTGCCTGGCAGGTGCTGCTGGGTACCGGGCTGTTGCTGCTGCTGGCACTGATCTGGAATGCCCGCCTGCGCCTGCAGATCAAGCAGCGTCAAAGCGCCGAGCGGGCGTTGAACGACCAGCTGGCATTCATGCGTGCACTGCTCAACGGCACACCGCACCCCATGTACGTGCGTGATCACGAGGGTTGCCTGCAAAGTTGCAACGACAGCTACCTGGAAGCCGTTCAGGCCTGCAGCGAAGAGGTCATGGGCAAGCGCCTGGAGCAAAGCCTGTTCGCTGACTGCGAACATACTCACCAGATCCAGGCCGATTACCTGAAGGTCATGGCCGCCGGGACCCCACTGATCATCGATCGGCCGCTGCGGGTGAAAGGCCGCGAAATGACCATCTACCACTGGATTTTGCCGTACCGCGATTCGCTGGGCGAGGTACAAGGCATCATCGGCGGCTGGATCGATATCAGCGAACGGCGCCAGCTGGTTCAGGAACTGCGCCAGGCCAAGCAGCAAGCCGAAGATGCCAACCGCGCCAAAAGCACGTTCCTGGCCACCATCAGCCATGAAATCCGTACGCCGATGAACGCCGTCATCGGCATGCTCGAACTTGCCGTCAAACGTGCCGACCAGGGGCGGGTGGACCGTTCAGCCCTGGAACTGGCCCACCATTCAGCCAAGGATCTGCTGGGGCTGATCGGCGATATCCTCGATATCGTGCGCATCGAATCCGGGCATCTGTCACTCACTCCGGAGCCGGTCGACCTGGCCGCGCTGGTCGAGTCGGTGGGCCGCATCTTCGATGGCCAGGCGCGGCAGAAGGGCCTGGCCCTGGAGGTGATGATCGAACCGGCGGCCCGCTGCCATGCATTGCTCGACCCGCTGCGCTTCAAGCAGGTGCTGTCCAACCTGGTCAGCAACGCCATCAAGTTCACCGAGCATGGCCAGGTACGCATCTGCGTTTGCCTGCAGGAAGCAGAAGCCTCCCCTTACCCGACCCTAGAGCTGGAAGTACGTGACAGCGGCATCGGTATTCACGCCGATGACTTGCAACGCCTGTTCAACCCATTCATCCAGGCCAACCCGCACAGCCAGGGTGCCCGCGCAGGCACTGGCCTTGGCCTGGCGATCTGCCGGAGCCTGTGCGAAATGATGGGAGGCACGCTGACCATCAAGAGCCTCGAAGATGTCGGTACCCAGGTTCGCTTGAAAATGCCGTTGCAAGTTGTCAGCGCCGACGCTGTCGAGAGGCCGGTGATCGAACCTGTCGACGTACCCGATCCACGCCTGAACGTGCTGGTGATCGACGACCATCCCGCCAACCTGCAGTTGATGGCGCAGCAGCTGGGTTACCTGGGCCTGGGCCACACCTGCGCCAGGGATGGCCGTGAAGGCTTGGGCCTGTGGCGCGCAGGCGCCTTCGATGTGTTGGTGCTCGACTGCAACATGCCGCACATGAACGGCTACCAGTTGGCCAGTACCGTACGTGCCGAAGAACGGCAATACGGGCGATCGCGCTGCACCATCCTCGGCTATACCGCCAACGCCCAGCCCGAGGTCATGCGCAAGTGCCTGGATGCCGGCATGGATGACTGCCTGCTCAAACCCATCAGCCTGACCACCCTGAGCCAGCGCCTGGCCGGCATCAGCCCACGGGGCCGGCAGCCATGGCGGCGCAAACTGTTCGACCTGGAGGGCCTGGGCACGATCGTCGGCCAAGCCCCGAACGACCGCAAACGCTTTCTGGCCGCCCTGCACGAGAGCCTGCAAACGGACCTGGTGATTCTGATGAGCCTGCCCGCGCAAGACGCCGACGCCGTTGCCGACCAGGCGCACAAGATCCTCAGCGCCGCCCGCATGCTGGAGGCGCCCGAGCTGATGGCGGCGTGCGAAGCGCTGCAGAACACCACGTTGCCGACACCGCAACTGCGCCTACGGCGCCAGGCACTGGCCCGGCACATGCGCCGGGTGGAGAAGGCGTTGGCCGCTGACATCAAGGCTACCGGCGGGCTTGAATGAGCAAGGCAGCCACACGCCGAAGCTGGTAGACTGCGCGGCGATATTACCTAAGAGGATTGTTTCATGGCCACTAACCGCTCCCGCCGCCTGCGCAAAAAGCTGTGTGTCGACGAGTTTCAGGAATTGGGCTTCGAGCTGAACCTGGACTTCAAGGAAGACCTGGATGATCAGGCGATCGACGCATTCCTCGATGCCTTCCTGGAAGAAGCCATGGACGCCAACGGCCTCGACTACGTAGGCGGTGACGATTTCGGTCTGGTGTGCTCGGCCAAACGCGGTTCGGTCACCGAAGAGCAGCGTGCTGCCGTCGAAGCCTGGCTCAAGGGCCGCAGCGAACTGACCAAGATCGAAGTCAGCCCGCTGCTCGACGCATGGTATCCGGGCAACGCGATCAACGCGGCCGAGTGATACCTGCGCTTCCCAGCGGCTTGCACGCTGAAAAGGCCATCCTTCGGGGTGGCCTTTTTTGTTGGCGTCGCTTTTGTGTCGAACGTGGCCCATCGTGGCTAAGCTTGGGGCATAATGCGCGTTCTATTTCGTCCTGGGGCCATCATCTCTTACAGCCCCAATGTCCTTCTCCCTCGCCGCAGGGTATTTACTGAATATGATCAAAACGCTCCGTCCCCTCGTTCTCGCCGGCCTGCTCCTGCCCTTCGCCCTGCCCAGCCAGGCCGCCGCCGTCAATACCAGCCTGCCAGCCAAGGTGCAGCAGGCGCTTAAAGCCAACAAGCTGCAAGACACCGCGCTGTCTTTGGTGATGCTGCCGCTGGATGGGCCAGGCGCGGCGACCGTGTTCAACGCCGACGTCTCGGTGAACCCGGCCTCGACCATGAAGCTGGTCACCACCTACGCAGCCCTTGAACTGCTCGGCCCGACGTTCCAGTGGAAGACCGAATTCTACACCGACGGCACCTTGAGCAACGGTGTGCTCAACGGCAACCTGTACCTCAAAGGTGGCGGCGACCCGAAGCTGAACATGGAAAAACTGTGGCTGCTGATGCGTGACCTGCGCGCCAACGGCGTGCGCACCATCAGCGGTGACCTGGTACTGGACCGCAGCCACTTCGTGCAGCCCAACCTGCCGCAGTTCAACGATGATGGCGGCGACGTCAACAAGCCGTTCCTGGTCAAACCTGACTCGTTGCTGGTCAACCTCAAGGCACTGCGCTTTGTCGCCCGCAACGATGGTGGCAAGGTGACCATCGCCGTCGAACCGCCGATTGCCAACATCCGCATCGACAACCAGGTCAAGGCCGTGGCGTCCAAGCAGTGCAAGGGTGACGTGCGCTACAACCCTGTGCCCCAGGCCGATGGCGTCAGCGTGGTGGTCAGCGGCCAACTTGGCGATGGCTGCAACTCGCAGACCTACCTGTCGCTGCTCGATCACCCGACCTACGCCGCTGGCGCCGTGCGAGCGATCTGGAACGAGCTCGGTGGCAGCATCCAGGGCCGCGATCGTATCGAGAACGTGCCCAAGAGCGCACGCCTGCTGGCACGGGCCTTCTCGCCCGACCTGGTGGAAGTGATCCGCGACATCAACAAGTACAGCAACAACACCATGGCCCAGCAGCTGTTCCTCAGCCTGGGTGCACAGTTCCGTACCGATGCCGATGGCGATGATGCCCGTGCGGCGCAACGCGTCGTTCGCCAGTGGTTGGCGAAAAAAGGCATTACTGCACCTCACCTGGTGATGGAGAACGGCTCCGGCCTGTCGCGCGCCGAACGCGTCAGCACCCGCGAGATGGCCGCGCTGCTGCAGGCTGCCTGGAAGAGCCCCTACTCGGCCGAGTTCATCAGCTCCATGCCGCTGGTGGGCATGGACGGCACCATGCGCAAGCGCCTGAAACGCACGGCCATGACCGGTGAGGGGCACATCAAGACCGGCACCCTGAATACCGTACGGGCCATCGCGGGCTTCAGCCGCGACAGCAACGGGCATACCTGGGCGGTCGCGGCCATTCTCAACGACCCGAAACCGTGGGGCGCATCGCAGGTGCTTGACCAGGTGCTGCTGGACCTCTATCGCCAGCCGAAACTGGGCACCAGTACTGCGGCCAACTGACCCAGTCCCGGCCTAAACACCGGTTGGGGGCCGAAGGAACGGCCCCCGTGTCTGCCGGCCACCGAGCCCGTGCAGGGCTCAGCTCAACTCGCCTTCCACGCGGTCCCGCCCCGCTTGCTTGGCGGCATACACCCCGGCATCCGCGCGCCACAACAAGGCATCGGCCCCCTCGCCTGGCCGCCACCCCGCCACACCGAAGCTCGCAGTCACCTCGCCTACCCCTTCGATCGGTACGTTGCGCACCCCCTGCCACAGCTCCATCGCCAGCAGCCGCGCCTGCTCGGCATCGCTACCCGGGCACAGCACCATGAACTCCTCCCCGCCCAGCCGGCAGAACACGTCGGTTCGTCGCAAGCGCAGGGCGATGCGCTGGCACAGGCTGCGCAGCACCAGGTCACCCACCGCGTGGCCGAACTGGTCGTTGATGCGCTTGAAGTGATCGATATCGAGCATGATCACCGCCAACGCCAAGCCATCACGCTGAGCGCGATCCAGCTCGACCTTGAGCCGCTCCTGGAAATAGCGCCGGTTATGAATACCGGTGAGCGCGTCGGTCACCGACAGCGCACGCAACTCCTCCTCCACCCCCTTGAGGTCGGAGATGTCGGTCAGGTAGCCATGCCAAAGGGTACACCCCGCATCGCCGACCTCTGGTGTCGCTTCGCCGCGCACCCAGCGCAAGCCCACACGCGGCAGGCAGACCCGGTACTCCTCGCGCCACGGCGTGAGGTGGTCGGCCGAGTAGCGCACCGACCGGCGTACGCGGTCCAGGTCATCGGGGTGGATACGCTCGAACACCAGCGTGGCGTCCTCGCGCAGCTGCTGCAGGTCGACCTCGTAGATGTCGTACAGGCCTTTGCTGGCATACGGGAAGCACGAGCTGCCATCGGCATCCAGGCGGTACTGATAGATGCCGCCGGGTACCTCGGCACTGAGTTTTTCCAGCAGCCGGTCACGCGCCGCCAGCGCCTCATGCACCCGGCGCCGTTCCGTGACATCGATGCAGATCGCCAGGTAGCCGACCCAAAGGCCTTGTTCATCGAGCATGGCCGTGACCAACATGTTGGCCAGCAGATGGCTGCCATCGGCGCGCAGCAAGGTCCACTCGCCCGGCTCGGCACCGCTTTCCTGCACCGTTTCGGCAAACATCGCCTGGCCACCGGCAATACGCCGCCCGTAGCGCTGGCTCAAGGCATGGGCGCGCTGGCTGAGCTCTTCAGGCAGCACCAGGTCCTCCAGGCGCAGCTGGCCGATCGCCTCGCTGGCCGAATAGCCGAGCATGCGCTCGGCACCGGCATTAAAGGTGCTGACCACCCCCTTGAGGTTGGTAGCGATGATCGCCACCTGGGTCGCGGCATCCAGCACGCTGCGCAACTGGTTGTGCGTACCGCGTAGCGATTGCTCGCTGACTCGAAGCTCTGCGGTGCGCTGCTCGACCAGGGTCAAGGCGCGCTGGCGCTGGCTGAACAGGCTGTAGAGCAAGGTACTGAGCAACAGGCTCAACAGCCCGCCCAACAGCCCCACCGCCAGTGCAGCCGATGAACGGTTGGCCTTCAGAAACGCCATGCTCGGCCGGACAAACAGCTGGAATGGGTGGTCGGCCAGGTGCAGCAACTGGCTGCTCGCCAACGCAAGGGGTGCTGCCTCGTTCTGGGAGTCGAACACCACTTCAGGCCCTTGCAGCCCGGAAGGGTCTTCGATGCGCACGACCAGATTGTCATCGGCCGGGGCCGGCAACCCATCGCTGATGAGCTCGCGCAGGTTGAGCAACGCCATCACATAACCCACCGCCGCGCCATGCGGCGCTGCGTCGGAGAACACTGGCGCCACCATCAGCAGGCCACGTGCCTGCGCTGCCGGCCGCCCAGCCCCGGCATCCATGATGTGCAGGGGTTCGGACACCGCCATGCTGCCAGGCTCCAGCGCACGCGCCAGGGTTGCCTGGCGCGCACCCTGGCCAGCAAGGTCGAGCCCGTAAGGGAGTGCCGGCTGATCAGCTGACTGGGTGTAGAGCACCGGAAAGTAATGGTCACGCAGTGGCGCCGGCTGCCAGTTGCCCTGTGCATCCTGATCGCGGATCACGTAGCCCTGGCCCAACCAGGCCGAGGTGCGCTGCTCGAAATCGGCACGCTGCGCCGCCTCTACGCGCGGCGCCCAGGCGTAAGCCAAAGTGCGCTGCAGCAAGGGCCGTGCGTAACCTTCGAATTCGCGGGGGGTGATTTCATTGGAGAAGCTGAAAAACCGCCGCAGCCCGTCCAGGCGCTGCTGCTGATCATCAAAACGCTCGGCGATGCGGCTGTAGCGCTCGCTGGCCAGCAACTCGAAGCGCTGGCGCAGTTGCTGCTTGTAGAAGGTGTGCGCGGCAAGCGCCAGGGTGGCCGACAGCAGGCCGCCAGCCACCAAGGCCACCAGCGCCACGGCCCAGGCGGACACCCCTTCGCTGCACAGGCCAAGAAACCTCGCACGTACGCCAAACTTGGACATAAACCCATCTCGTCACGTCAGCGTCCTGCGGATTATCTTGCCCTGCCGTCAGTTATAGCTATTGGCCATCAGCGGCGCAATGCACCTCGTCGCTTCAGCGCAATTGCAGGCGCCACGCGCGGTGGATACGGTTGTTGCGGGCGAAGTCCGGGTCCAGCGTCTGGGCGGTGATTTCCTCCACTGCGTAACGCGCCATCAGGTGCTCATCCAGCTGGAACTTGCGGAAGTTGTTGGAGAAGTACAGCACGCCACCTGGCTCCAGCCGCGCCATCGCCAGGTCCAGCAGTTGCACATGGTCACGCTGTACGTCGAACACTCCTTCCATGCGCTTGGAGTTGGAGAAGGTCGGCGGGTCGATGAAGATCAGGTCATAGGTGTCGCGGTTGGCTTCCAGCCAAGCCATCACATCGCCCTGCTCCAGGCGGTTGCGCTCGGAGAAACCATTGAGCGACAGGTTGCGCCGCGCCCAGTCCAGGTAGGTTTTCGACAAGTCGACGCTGGTGGTGCTGCGCGCGCCGCCCTTGGCCGCATGCACGGTTGCCGTGGCGGTGTAGCAGAACAGGTTGAGGAAGCGCTTACCGGCAGCCTCGCGCTGGATGCGCATGCGCATCGGGCGATGGTCGAGGAACAGGCCGGTGTCCAGGTAGTCGGTGAGGTTGACCAGCAGCTTGACGCCGCCTTCGTTGACTTCCTGGAAGCGCCCTTCGGTGGCCTGGCGCTCGTACTGACGGGTGCCGCTCTGGCGCTCGCGGCGCTTGAGCACCACGCGCTGGGGCGAGATACCCAGTGCCTGCGGAATCGCGGCCAGGGCATCGAGCAGACGCGCCTGGGCCTTCTCTGGGTCGATCGAGCGGGGTGCCGCGTATTCCTGCACGTGCACCCAGTCCTGGTAGAGGTCGACTGCCAGGGCGTACTCGGGCATGTCGGCATCGTACAGGCGGTAGCAGTCGACCTGCTCGCGACGGGCCCACTTGCCCAGTTGCTTGAGGTTTTTTTGCAGACGATTGGCGAACATCTGCGCACCTTCCGACAGGCGCGCAGGCTCGCTTGCCTGTGGCTCCTGGCGCCGGGCCTCGCCGTTTTCAGCCTGAGGGTCGCGACGCTCGCCGGTAACGAACTGGTCAGGCTGCACCTTGAACAACAGCAGCTTGCACGGCAGCGCACCGTTCCAGAATGCGTATTGCTTGTGGCTACGGATGCCCATGCGCTTGCCCAGCTCCGGCGCCCCGGTGAACACCGCCGCTTCCCAGCCCATGCAGGCCTGGCGCAAACGTTCGCCCAGGTTCTGATAGAGATACAGCAGGCTGGCTTCGTCGCCCAGGCGCTCGCCGTAAGGCGGGTTGCTGATGACCAGGCCTTTCTGGTTCTGGTCTGGCCGCGGCTCGAAGGTGCTGACCTCGCCTTGGTAGATCTTTACCCAGTCGCTCAGGCCGGCACGTTCGACGTTGTTGCGCCCCGGCTGGATCAGCCGCGGGTCGGCCTCGTAGCCACGGATCCACAGCGGTGGCTTGGCCAGGCCGGCCTGCGCGCGCGCTTGCGCCTCGTCATGGACCTTGCGCCACAGTGCCGGCACATGGCCAAGCCAGGCGCTGAAGCCCCAACGCTCGCGCTTGAGGTTAGGTGCCATATCGGCGGCAATCATTGCGGCTTCGACCAGGAAGGTACCCACACCGCACATCGGGTCGGCCAGGGCGCCGCCTTCGGCAGCGATGCGCGGCCAACCGGCGCGGATCAGCACAGCCGCCGCCAGGTTTTCCTTGAGCGGCGCGGCACCTTGCTGCAAGCGGTAGCCGCGCTGGTGCAGGCTGTGGCCGGACAGGTCGAGCGAGAGAATCGCCTCGCCGCGGTCCAGGCGCAGGTGCACACGCACATCGGGGTCGATCTTTTCCACCGACGGGCGCAGGCCTTCACGGTTGCGCAGCTTGTCGACGATGGCGTCCTTGACCTTGAGCGCACCGAAATGGGTGTTGTCGATGCCCGAGCCATGGCCGCTGAACTCCACCGCAAGCGTACCGTCGGCGGCCAGGTGGTCGGCCCAGTCAACCGCGTTGACGCCGTCGTAGAGGTCGTCGGCGTTCTTCATGTTGAAGCGCTTGAGCACCAGCAACACTCGGTTGGCCAGGCGCGACCAGACGCACAGGCGGTAGGCGGTTTCCATGTCGGCGGCGCCGCGAATGGCCGAGGTGTGCTCGCGCACCTCATCGAGGCCGAGGCCCTTGGCCTCTTCGGCGAGCAGGCCTTCCAGGCCCTTGGGGCAGGTGAGATAGAGTTCGAAACGGTCCGACATGAGGATTCCAGAGCCTTTGGCTATTTGACTGACGAGGCGACGCATCGCCCCGCGATGTTTGCCCGAACACCCTTCCAGCAGGCATCCGAGTGGCCCTCCCCTGCGCACAACTGCGCAGCAGAACGACCGGGCCGCCTGACCGATCAGCACTTCGCCAGGGGCAAAGACAGCTTAGATCATCAGGCAGTTTGAAAAATTCGAGCGATTCAGGGACCGATGTGACCCTTCGTCGCATTTCAAAATAATTCTGTCATGGCCCAGCAACGCTGGCGAAATGACGTCAATGATCGGCAAACCCCGATCATAGCGGGCTCAACGCCAAATAAGGTTGAGTCGCATTTATTTACTTATCACCTCATCCTTGGAAAGGTTACGTGCTTATGACAAATCGATCATTCACACCGTGACTCGCATTCGTTAGAACTGGTCTTAGGCCGCTTCGCAACGAGGCGGCACCTTCAGCTCGCCACGCCGGCAGCGAGCGCAAACCGGCAGAAAGACTCTGCCCGGCCTCGGAGAGGCCGACGGGACATTACAGTCAACAAGTGAGGGCAACACCCTATGAGAAGACTTAAGCGTGATCCGTTGGAAAGAGCATATTCACGTGGCTACCAATACGGGGTCACCGGCAAATCCCGCGAACTTTGCCCGTTCAATCTTCCTTCTGTTCGCCAAGCCTGGATCAACGGCTGGCGTGAAGGTCGCGGTGATAACTGGGACGGCATGACTGGCACCGCTGGCATCCATAGACTCAACGAAAATCACGCCGTTGGCTGATCGAGGACACTGAATTCGATTTACCATGCACGCCCCATCCGGGCGGCGGGCGAAGGCCCAGGGGCCCCTTGACGGGGCCCTTTTTATGGCCGGTTAAAAACTGAAGGTTACCTTGGCATCGCGGCGATGGCGTCCACCGCCTCGCGGATCAGCGCAGGGCCTTTATAGATGAAGCCCGAATAGATCTGCACCAGGCTGGCCCCCGCGGCGATTTTCTCGGCGGCGTGACGCCCCTCGGTGATACCACCGGCAGCAATGATCGGCAGCTTGCCGCCCAGCTCACCTGCCAGCACCTTCACCGTGTGAGTACTCTTCTCCAGTACCGGTGCACCCGACAAACCACCGGCTTCGCCCCCATAAGGCAAGCTTTCGACGCCTTCACGGCTCAGCGTGGTGTTGGTGGCGATCACCGCGTCCATGCCCGATTCCATCAACGCAGCAGCCACCAGTGCGGTTTCTTCATCACTCATGTCCGGGGCGATCTTGATCGCCAACGGCACGCGCTTGCCCTGCGTAACCGCCAACTGCTCGCGGCGCTCGGCCAAGGCATCGAGCAACTGCTTCAGCGAGTCGCCAAACTGCAGGCTGCGCAGCCCCGGCGTGTTCGGCGAACTGACGTTGACGGTGATGTAGGTGGCGTCGGCATAGACCTTGTCCAGGCAGATCAGGTAGTCATCGACCGCACGCTCGACCGGGGTGTCGAAGTTCTTGCCGATGTTGATGCCCAGCACGCCGTTGTAGCGCGAAGCTCGCACGCGCTTGAGCAGGTGATCGACGCCCAGGTTGTTGAAACCCATGCGGTTGATGATCGCCGTCGCTTCCGGCAGGCGGAAAATCCGCGGCTTCGGATTGCCCGGCTGCGGGCGCGGTGTGACGGTACCGATCTCGACGAAGCCGAAGCCCAACTGAGCAAAGCCATCGATGGCCGCGCCGTTCTTGTCCAGGCCAGCGGCAAGGCCCACCGGGTTGGCGAAGTTCAAGCCCATGACCGACACCGGCAAGGCCGCCGGCTGCTTGCACAGCATGCCATTGAGGCCAAGACGGCCACCGGCACCGATCAGGTCCAGGGACAGGTCGTGGGAGGTTTCCGGGGAAAGCTTGAACAGCAGCTGGCGGGCCAGGGTATACATGGGCGGGCAAGGCTCGGGGTGAATGAGGGGGCGATTATAGCCAGCGCACGGCTGGCATGACAGTAAATCCTCGGCCGCTTGGCACATGCGTTGCTTCGCACACCGCACTGCCTTTTCAGTACGGGCGAGGAACCTTGTGAACACAGCACCCCGAGCAACGCCCCTGGCCTGGGTCAACGGCAGCGACGCGCCGGAAAAACCCAGCCTGAACATTGGCTTCATGGCCCTGACCGATTGCGCCTCGGTGGTGGTCGCCGCCACCCAGGGTTTTGCCCAGCAGCACGGCCTGGCCCTCAACCTCAAGCGCCAGGGTTCCTGGGCGGGGCTGCGCGACAAACTGGTCAGCGGCGAACTGGATGCCGCGCACTGCCTGTACGGCCTGGCCTATGCCGTGCACCTGGGCATCGGTGGTGTGCCGGCCAGTGACATGGCCGTGCTCATGGGGCTGAACCAGAATGCCCAGGCCATCAACCTTTCCCCTGCCCTGCAACGCAAGGGTGTGACCAGCCCTGAGGCATTGGCGCGCCTGGTGCACCAGCATGGCGCACGCCTGACCTTTGCCCAGACCTTCCCCACGGGCACCCACGCCATGTGGTTGTACTACTGGCTGGCGAGCCAAGGCATCCACCCGCTGCGCGATGTCGACAGCGTGGTGGTACCGCCGGCACAGATGGCCGCGCATATCCAGGCAGGCCGCATCGACGGTTTCTGTGTCGGCGAGCCCTGGTCAGCCGATGCCGTCGGCAAGGGCCAGGGTTTTACCTTGGCAACCAGCCAGTCGATCTGGCCGGACCACCCGGAGAAGGTCCTCGCGTGCGCCCGCACCTTCGCCGAGCAGTACCCCAACAGTGCCCGCGCCTTGATCAAGGCGATCCTCGCGGCCAGCCGCTTCATCGAGCAAAGCCCTGAAAACCGCCGCAGCACCGCGCAGTTGCTCAGCGCCAGTGCCTACCTCGACACCCCGGTGGGCAACATCGAGCCACGCCTGCTCGGCGACTACCAGGACGGGCTGGGCAACCAGTGGCAAGACCCCCACGCCCTGCGCCTGTTCGACCAGGGCCAGGCCAACCTGCCGTACCTGTCCGATGGCATGTGGTTCATGACCCAGTTCCGCCGCTGGGGCCTGCTACGCGACGACCCCGACTACCTCGGCGTGGCCAGCCAGGTCCAGCAACTGGGGCTCTACCGCGAAGCCGCAGACACCCTCGGTATCCCTTGTCACGGCCTGCCGATGCGCAGCAGCCTGCTGATCGACGGTACACGCTGGGACGGCAGCGACCCCTACGGCTATGCCCGCAGCTTCCGCCTGCATGCCCTGGGCGACACACCCGAAGCCTGCGCTGGCCTGTGAGGGGATGAACATGCTGCGTATCCTGTTGATCGACGACACTCAAAACAAGCTGGGCAGGCTAAAGGCGGCCCTGAGCGAGGCCGGCTTTGACGTCATCGAAGCCCCGGGCCTGACCATCGACCTGCCCGCCTGCGTCGAAACGGTGCACCCGGACGTCGTGTTGATCGATACCGACTCACCGGATCGCGACGTGATGGAACAAGTGGTGCTGGTCAGCCGCGACCGCCCAAGGCCCATCGTGCTGTTCACCGACGAGCATGACCCGGGCGTGATGCGCCAGGCTATCCAGGCGGGGGTCAGCGCCTACATCGTCGAGGGCATCCACGCCGCGCGGCTGCAGCCAATCCTGGATGTGGCCATGGCCCGCTTCGAGAGCGACCAGGCGCTCAAGGCGCAGCTGGTGGCGCGCGACCAGCAGCTGGCCGAGCGCAAGCGCATCGAACAGGCCAAAGGTTTGCTGATGAAGATGAAGGACTGCAACGAAGAGCAGGCCTACACCCTGATGCGCCGCCAGGCCATGAGCCGGCAACAAAAGCTGATCCAGGTGGCCGAGCAGATCATCGCCATGCACGAAATGTTGGGCTGAAACCCGAAGGAGCGAGTTGGCCCAGCTCTTGCTGAAGAAACCACACCGGTAGCCAACGGCGGTTGCCCCACTTGATCCCGACAAAGACGTCGCTCACCCCTCCACAGCCGTGGACCGGGTAGCGGCGTCTTTTTCGTTCCGTTGCTTTGCCGAGTGAGGTGTTCAATGAGTACCAGCTTCTGGAAATCCGGGCATGTGCCCACACTGTTCGCTGCATTCCTGTATTTCGACCTGAGCTTCATGGTCTGGTACCTGCTCGGCCCGCTGGCGGTGCAAATTGCCGCCGACTTGCAGCTGAGTGCACAGCAACGGGGCCTGATGGTGGCCACACCCATTCTGGCCGGTGCGATATTGCGCTTCGCCATGGGCCTGCTGGTCGATCGCCTGTCGCCCAAGACCGCCGGCCTGATCGGCCAGGTCGTGGTCATCATTGCCCTGGCCGGCGCCTGGTACCTGGGCGTGCACAGCTACGAGCAAGCCCTGCTGCTGGGCGTCTTCCTGGGTTTTGCCGGGGCCTCGTTCGCCGTTTCGCTGCCGCTGGCCTCGCAGTGGTACCCGCCTCAGCACCAGGGCAAGGCCATGGGTATCGCCGGTGCCGGCAACTCGGGCACGGTGTTCGCGGCGTTGTTGGCGCCCGCCCTGGCCGCAGGCTTTGGCTGGAACAACGTGTTCGGCTTCGCCCTGATCCCGCTGTCGCTGACCCTGGTGGTATTCGCCCTGCTGGCGCGCAACGCACCCGAGCGGCCCAAGCGCAAGGCCATGGCCGACTACCTCAAGGCCCTCGGTGACCGCGACAGCTGGTGGTTCATGTTCTTCTACAGCGTGACCTTCGGCGGCTTCATCGGCCTGGCTAGCGCCCTGCCCGGCTACTTCAGTGACCAATATGGTCTGAGCCCGGTCACCGCCGGCTACTACACGGCCGCCTGCGTCTTTGCCGGCAGCCTGATGCGCCCACTCGGCGGCGCGCTGGCCGACCGCTTCGGTGGCATCCGCACCTTGCTGGGCATGTACAGCGTGGCCGCCATCTGCATCGCCGCAGTCGGCTTCAACCTGCCCAGCGCAACCGCTGCCCTGGCACTGTTCGTCAGCGCCATGCTCGGCCTGGGCGCCGGCAATGGCGCGGTATTCCAGCTGGTGCCGCAACGTTTTCGCCAGGAGATCGGCGTGATGACCGGGCTGATCGGCATGGCCGGTGGTATTGGCGGCTTCCTGCTGGCTGCGGGGCTTGGCACCATCAAGCAGCACACCGGTGACTACCAGTTGGGGCTGTGGCTGTTCGCCAGCCTCGGCCTGCTGGCCTGGTTCGGCCTGCATGGCGTCAAACAGCGCTGGCGCACCACCTGGGGCTCGGCCGCCGTGACTGCGGCGCGGGTCTGAGGCACGCCGATGAGCCTGCAACTGAGCTTTGCCCACGCCAGCGCCACCGGGCCGCGCGCGGAAAACCAGGATGCCCTGCGCCTGGTCACGCCGGCGCCGGAACTGGCCGCCAGCAAAGGCTACCTGTTCGCCCTCGCCGACGGTGTCAGCCAGTGCGCCGATGGCGGCCTGGCAGCACGCGCCAGCTTGCAGGCCCTGGCCCTGGACTATTACGCCACCCCCGCCACCTGGAGCGTGGCGCAGGCGCTGGACCGCCTGCTGCTTGCGCAGAACCGTTGGCTGCGTGCCCAGGGTAGCGGCCAACCGCTGCTGACCACGCTCAGCGCACTGGTACTACGCGGGCGGCGTTTTACCTTGGCGCATGTTGGCGACTGCCGGGTCTACCGCTGGCACCAAGGGCACCTGCAGTGCCTGAGCGAAGACCACGTCTGGGACCAACCGGGCATGCAGCATGTGCTCAAGCGCGCGCTGGGCCTGGACCAACAACTGCTGGTCGATTACCTGGAAGGTGAACTGCAGGCGGGCGAGTGCTACGTGTTGGTGAGCGACGGCGTCTGGGCCAGCCTGGGGGACCAGCACATCCAGGCGGTCTTGCGCGAGCAACCCGACCTGCAGTTGGCCGCCGACACTCTGGTCGCCAGCGCTCACCTCAATGGCAGCCAGGACAACGCCAGCGCCCTGCTGGTGCAGGTGCAACAGCTGGGTACGGCCAACCTGGGCGATACCCTGGCGCAGTTGCAACAGTGGCCTGTACCCGGCCCCCTGCGCGAAGGCCAGGCGCTCGATGGTTGGCAGGTCGACACCCTGCTCTCCCACAGCCGTCAATCGCTGCTGTATCGGGTACGTGACGGCCACGGCCAGCCCTGGCTGCTCAAGACCCTGCCCAGCGCGCGCGAACAGGAGCCAGGGGCAGCCCAAGGGTTGTTGATGGAAGAGTGGTTTCTGCGCCGGGTCGCAGGGCGACACTTCCCCGAACTCCACGTCGCCAGCCAGCGCCAGCACCTGTATTACGTGATGCGCGAATACCCCGGCCAGAGCCTTTCGGCACTGCTCGCCGAGCACGGGCCGCTGCCCTTGGCGCAGTGGCTGGAGATCGCCCGTCAACTGCTGCAAGCGGTCGGCGTACTGCATCGGCGCAACTTGCTGCACCGCGACATCAAGCCAGACAACCTGCACCTTGGCGCCGATGGACAGTTGCGGCTGCTGGACTTCGGCCTGGCGTATTGCCCCGGCTTGTCTGAAGACCCGCAGCACGAGCTGCCTGGCACGCCATCCTATATCGCCCCGGAAGCCTTCGACGGCCAACCACCCAGCCCGCGGCAAGACCTTTATGCCGTCGGCGTGACGCTTTACCAGCTGCTGACCGGGCACTACCCCTATGGCGAAGTGGAGCCGTTCCAGCGGCCACGCTTCGGCCAGCCGGTCAACGCTTCGCGCTATCGCCCTGACCTGCCGGAATGGTTGCAGCACAACCTGCTGCAAGCGGTGGCGGCCGACCCGGCGCAACGCTTTGAAACCGCCGAGCACTGGTTGTTGCTGCTCGAACGCGGCGACCGCCAGGAGCTGGCCCACCGCCCCCGGCCCTTGCTGGAGCGCGAACCGCTGAAAGTCTGGCGCACCCTGGCCCTGCTGTCCCTGCTGTGCAACCTGATAGTGCTGCTCGTCCTGCTCAAGGGCTGAGTACACCTTGCCGATGAGGAAACAACGATGAATGCGAAAGTCTGGCTGGTCGGAGCCGGCCCTGGTGACCCCGAACTGCTTACCCTCAAGGCCGTGCGCGCATTGCAGCAAGCCCAGGTGGTGATGATCGACGACCTGGTCAACCCCGCAGTGCTGGAGCATTGCCCCCAGGCACGGGTGATGGCCGTGGGCAAGCGCGGCGGCTGCCGGTCCACGCCTCAAGCCTTTATCCAGCGCCTGATGTTGCGCCATGCGCGCCAGGGGCGCTGCGTGGTCAGGCTCAAAGGGGGCGATCCGTGCATCTTCGGCCGTGGCGGCGAAGAGGCTGCCTGGCTGCAAGGGCATGGCATAGACGTGGAGCTGGTCAACGGCATTACCGCGGGCCTGGCAGGCGCGACGCAATGCGGTATATCGCTGACTTCACGCGGGGTGAGCCGCGGCGTGACCCTGGTAACGGCACACACCCAGGATGACAGCGAGCTGAACTGGGCGGCGCTGGCCCAGGGCGGTACGACGTTGGTGGTGTACATGGGCGTTGCGCGGCTGGAGCAGATTCGCCAAGGCCTGCTGGCCGGCGGGATAGCTGCGCATATGCCGGTGGCGATGATCGAGAATGCGTCATTGGCGCAGCAGCGCGAATGCCGCAGTGATGTACAGGGGATGGTTGAGGATGCGCGGGCGTTCGGGCTAAGCAGCCCGGCGATTCTGGTGATCGGCGAGGTCGTCACCGGCGCTGTAAGCGCAGCCTTGCATTGCGAAAGGGTTGCGTAGCAGCCCCAGAATCTCAGTGTCACCCCCTAAATCACAGGCAAAGAAAAACCCGGCCGAGGCCGGGTTTTTCATGAAGCATCAAACCAATTACTTGGCCTGAGCTTCTACTTGCGCTTCAACGCGACGGTTAACAGCGCGACCTTCTTCGGTGGCGTTGTCAGCAACCGGACGGGTCTCGCCGTAGCCAACCGATTCAACACGGCTGGATTCTACGCCGTACTGATTGGTCAGTACTTGCTTGACAGCGTTGGCACGACGCTCGGACAGCTTCTGGTTGTAAGCGTCTGGACCCACGGAGTCAGTGTGACCTTCCACGGTGGTGGTGGTCGATGGGTACTGCTTCATGAAGTCAGCCAGGTTCTTGATGTCGCCGTAGCTGTTAGGCTTGACGACCGACTTGTCGAAGTCGAACTTGACGTCCAGCTCAACGCGAACGACTTCGGCAACAGCCGGGCAGCCGTCGGCGTCAACGGTGACGTTGGCCGGGGTGTCTGGGCACTTGTCGACGTTGTCGCAGACGCCATCGTTGTCGCTGTCGGAGCAGACTTCGGCAACTGGGGCTGGAGCAACTTCAGCTTGCTTCGGGCTACCGCCGAAGTTCAGACCAACGCCAACGCTCGGGGCCCACTCGGTGTCGCCCTGGTCGATGTTGTACTGAGCTTCAACGCCGGCACGGGCGTAGAACATGTCGGTGATGTACCACTTGGCGCCAGCGCCAACGTTGGCGAAGGTGGAGTGGTCACGACCGCCACGGCCGGTCTGGCCCAGCGACTGGTGCGAGAAACCAGCGGAAACGTACGGACGGATGGCGTCGTACGGGTTGTTGAAGTGGTAAACGGCGTCCAGGGCGGTGTTCGAGCCCTTGATGTTCTTGCCGTCTTCGCCACGAGCGTTGTGAACTTCGTCGTAGCCCAGACGCAGTTCAACGTCGTCGGTCAGGAAGTAACCGATCGAACCGCCGAACAGGTTGCCGTCGTTCTTGAAGTCGCGCTGGCTGTCGAAGAATTCTTTTTTGTAAAAGATTTCAGTTTCGACGGCGCCTTGACCTTGTGCCATAGCGCCAATCGAAGTGGCGGCTACAAGCGAACCAATGGCCAAGCCCAAGGTGTTTTTCAATTTCATCCGTTAAATCCCCATCTGGTGATAGTTAAGCAGTCCCACCAACAACAAGGGGGACAACTCGACGGCAAGTCTAGCAGAACTCGCCGATTCGTTAGAGATATTTGCACACGCTTAAGTTTCATCGAGCCCGTGAAATTTCTCCCGAAGCTTGTCTAGCGCGCGCTTGTAACGCATTTTCGTCGCGCTCAGGCCCATGTGCATGATGTCGGCGATCTCCTGAAATTCCAGCTCTGCGACAAATCGCAGCACCAGGATTTCCCGGTCGATCGGGTTCACATGCACCAGCCACTTGTCCAGCCCGCCCTTTTCTTCGGGTTTCGGAGCCTTGTCCTCGGACGCCTCTTCAACAGGGTCCAGGCTCAAGGCATCCATCAGCCGACGTTTGCGGCGCTCCTTGCGGTACTGGGTAATGCACTCGTTGTAGGTGATGCTGTAGAGCCAGGTCTTGAACTTCGATTTGCCCTCGAAGTTCTTCAGCCCGTACAGCACTTTGAGCATCACCTCCTGACAGACATCGTCGGCATCCCGGTCGTTCCCCAAATAACGCGCACAGACGTTGAACAGGGTCCGCTGGTAGCGCCGCATGAGCTCCTCATAGGCGCGGGTAACGTGGTACAGCTCCTCATGCGAACGCGCCACCAACTCTTCGTCGGTGAGCTCGCGGGGGTCATAACGCATGGGCGGCGAATGAACTTTATTCAAAACGAATCTGGCCGACAGTCAGGTCAATGTCGCCGCGCGACCCCGGGGGTCGATTTCGCGGCGGCATACATTAACAGCTTTTGTGCGGTTAGCGACTATTGACGCGCTGCTCAAGCAGCACACGGTTAGACAGCGACACCAGTTCGCCATCATCGGTCAACAGCGTCGTCTTGACCGTGCCGATTTCCTCGATATGCCCTTCGACCTCTCCAATCCGCACCTGCTGGCCGACCTGATACAGCTCACGCACGTAAATACCGGCCAGTATCTGTCCGGCGATTTCGCGGCTGCCGAGGCCCATGGCCAAGGCAACGGCCAGACCAACGGTAATCAGCCCAATGACGATCACGTGGTTGAGCAGGTCGGTCTTGACCTCGAGCTGGCTGATGGCCACCGAGATGCTGATGATGATCACCAGGCCTTGGGTGATACGCCCAAGGCCTGCAGAATACTCAAGGCCAATGCCTTCGGCAGCGCCGCGCACCAGGCCATTGGCCACCTGCGCCAGCAGCACACCGGCCAGTAGCACCAGCGCCGCACCGAATACTTTCGGCAGGTACAGGGCGAGCATGTCGAGGGTCGCCGAAACCCGCTCAAGGCCCAGCGATTCCGCGGCCGAGACGAGGAAGATCAGCAATACGAACCAGTAGACGATCTTGCCGATGAGGGTCGAAATCGGCACCTGGATGCCACCGCGGCTCAGCATCTTGGTCAGCCCGGTACCTGCCATCAGGCGGTCCAGGCCGAGTTTGGCCAGCAGTTTGGACAGCAGCGTATCGAGCAGCTTGGCCACCACGAAACCAAGCAGCACCACGACCAGGGCGCCGAACAGGTTAGGGATGAAGTTCGCCACCTTGGTCCAAAGGGCAGTCATGGCGGTGACCAGGCTTTGGGTCCAGAGATCCAGTTCCATATTCAATCGGCCTTATCTGCTTTGCTGCCGGTGGCAGCGTTGCGGGTAGAGTTTCTGCGCACCGGCGCTACATGCGCCGAGCCATTGTTGACGGCGATCAGCAGCGCCTGGCTCCAACGGCCAAGCAGGCTGAACAGATCACCCGCACCGACCTGGCGGTTGGCGGTTTTCAGCACACGACCCAGGCAGGCGGCGTCGTCTCGGTCCTGGCCGGACGGCGACGCCTTGAGCAGGTCGCGCAGGGATTCTTCAAACGGATCGTGCATGGGCACCTCGCGCAGTATCTGACAGAGACGAGAGCGCCGGGGCATGGGTCACACATCGCCTGGGGGCGTGTGGTGCAAAATGAACCGCTGTCGCCTGCTTCGCGGGCAAGGAATTCAACACCTAGACCCACCGCAGCCGACGGAACAGCCACCACTGCCCTACCGCCAGCCCCAGCACGATGATGCAGGCAAACAAGAAGCCGTAGGGGTTTTCCGCCCCCGGAATGCCGCCGACATTGATGCCCAGCAAGCCGGTGATGAAGCTCATGGGCAGGAAGATGCAGGTGATGATGCCGAAGCGGTACATGGTGCGGTTCATGCGCTCGCTGCGCCGCCGGTCCTCGCTTTCAAGCACCAATGCGGCCCGCTCGCGGGTCAGCTCCAGCTCCTCGAGATAGCGGATCAGGCTGTTGTTCAACTCGTTCCAGTAGTCGGCATCGGCATCAGCGAACCAGCTCCACTTGCTGCGTGACAGCTGTGCGTAGATGTCCCGCTGCGGCGCCAGAAAACGTCGCAAGCCGGCCGCGCGGCGGCGGATCTGCTGCAGGCTGCCCTGCTCCGGGGTGTACCGTTCGTCGGATTCGACCTTTTCTTCCTCGAGGTCGACCAGCTCGGACAGGTCGCTGACCAGGCCCTGGACCTTCTCGGTCAGCAGCTCACCCATCAGCAGCAATAACTCCGAAGCCGACTTCGGCCCCCTGCCCTCGCCGAGCAACTGGAGCATCTCGTCACTGGCCCGAAGCGGCCGCAAGCGCAGCGAGATGACCCGCTGCGCCTCGGCGAAGATGCGCACCGAGACCATGTCTTCAGGTTCGGCGCCCGGGTTGAGGTTGACCCCGCGCAAGAACAGCAACAACTGTTCGTCCACCAGCGGCAACAAGCGCGGCCGGGTGTTTTCTTCCAGCAGCAGTTCGCAGGCGAACTCGCTCAGGCCGCTGTCGCGCAGCAGCCAGGTGCGGGTTTGTGGATGGCTGCGGTCCCAGTGCAGCCAAAGGCTTTCCTGGGGGTGCAGTTGCAGGTCGTCCAGTTCGGTACGGGCAATCGAGCGCGCGCCGCCTTTGCCATCGAGCACCAGGGCATGCACCAGCCCCCACTGCGCGTTGTCTTCCTCGAACATCAAAGCTCCATCAGCGCGTGCGGCGCATCACTCCGGCATTTTCAGCGGGCTTGGCGAAACCAGCACGCCATTGTTGTCGGCATACACATATTCACCCGAGCGGAAGGTCACCCCGGCGAAGGTCACCGGCACGTCGAGCTCGCCGATGCCACGCTTGTTGCTTTTTTTCGGGTGGCTGGCCAAGGCCTGCACGCCGACGTCGGTCTGGATCAAGATGTCCACGTCACGCACACAACCGTAGATCACCAGGCCTTCCCAGCCGTTCTTGGCCGCTTTCTCGGCCAGCATGTCGCCCAGCAGCGCACAGCGCAGCGAACCGCCACCGTCGACCACCAGAACCTTGCCCTTGCCGTCGAGCTCGACCTGCTCCTTGACCAGCGAGTTGTCTTCGAAGCACTTGAGGGTGACGATCTGGCCACCGAACGAATCGCGGCCGCCGAAGTTGCTGAACATGGGTTCGAGCACCTGGACCAGGTCAGGGTAGGTGTCACACAGGTCGGGCGTTACGTAATGCTGCATGGGAAGCTCCTGTCAGTCACAACGAAAGCGGGTATGGGCCAAGGCTACACCGAGGAAGCTGTTGACGTCATCCGGGACCGAGCAGTCAGTTGCATTCCTTCGGCACTGGCCTCTTCGCGGGGCCAGTGCAGGCAGCATGGAATCAGCTGGCTGGCACAGCCGACGCCACCAGAGTCGACGCATGCACCGGCATCGACGGGTCCCTCAACCAGCGTTCGACCAACGGCCAGACCTGTGCCTGCGCGGCCTTGCTGACCAGCATGTCGACATGCCCGAACGCATCGAAGCCTTCCTCGCGGCCCAAGCGCAGAAACTGTTTGCGCTCCCCGCCCAACTGGTCGAACAGCTTGCGGCAAGCCCAGACCGGGTCCTGGTAATCGCCCGCACCGGCCACCGCCAGCACCGGCACATCCACCTGCGCAAGGCCCGCCCACCAGTCGTTGTCCTTGTCGCCAAAGCGCCCGAACAGGCCATGCCAGCGCATGCTTTCAAGTGCCAAGCCGATCGGTTCGTCCTCGGGGCCACGCTTAAGTCGCTGCCCGGGAATCTGCCGCCAGCGCTTGAGCAGCAACTTCGCCCCCCACACCACCGGCGGCACTTTCAACGGCCAGTACACACGGCTGACCTGGGTACCAAAGAACGCGGCACTGGCCACCTGCTCGGTTGGCAGGTAGCTGCCACCCAGTGCGGCGGCCAGGGTTGTCCCGCCCAGGGAATGGCCAAGCCAGTGCGGCGCTTGGCCCGTTTGCTCCAGCACGAAAGCGCCTATCAACGGCAAGTCATCGCGGGCATAGTCGGCGACACGGTTGTGCTGCCACTGGCGATTGCGCGGCGACAGGCCATGGCCGCGCATCTCCGGGATCCACACATCGAACCCCGCGCGGGCCAGAAACGCGCCCAGGCCGACCCCTTTGGGCGAATACCAGAAGCGCCGATTGGAAAAACTGCCGTGCAGAAGAATGACCGGCACGCCTTGAGCCTCGCCCTGATCGGCCAGGCCAAGGCGAGTCACGGCCAGCTCGACGCTCGGGTCAGGGCTGTTGCCGGCCTTGATCCGGTACACGTCTTCGCTCAAGTCGCCTCGCCGCTCAGCGCTGAGCAAGGCCACGGGAAATAAAGTGCTGCTGCTTTGCATAAGGTTGCTTGGTGCACAAAAAAGGGCGGGAACCATTACTGGAACTCGCCCTGGATCAAACCAGGCGGGGGCGCGCCAGACGCGCCCCCGCAATCCACTGTATCAGGCTGCGCCCTGGCCCTCGGCCAGGAAGAACCAGGTCTCGAGCACCGAGTCCGGGTTCAGCGACACGCTTTCGATGCCCTGCTCCATCAGCCATTTGGCCAGGTCCGGGTGGTCCGATGGGCCTTGGCCGCAGATGCCGATGTACTTGCCGGCCTTGTTGCACGCCTGGATGGCGTTGGCCAGCAGCTTCTTCACGGCCGGGTTACGCTCGTCGAACAGGTGCGCGATGATACCCGAATCACGGTCCAGGCCCAGGGTCAGCTGGGTCAGGTCGTTGGAGCCGATCGAGAAGCCGTCGAAGTACTCGAGGAACTCTTCGGCCAGAATCGCGTTGGACGGCAGCTCGCACATCATGATCACGCGCAGGCCATTGTCGCCACGGGCCAGGCCGTTTTCGGCCAACAGGTCGATGACCTGGCTGGCTTCGCCCAGGGTGCGCACGAACGGCACCATGATCTCGACGTTGGTCAGGCCCATCTCGTTGCGCACGCGCTTCAGGGCACGGCACTCGAGCTCGAAGCAGTCACGGAACGATTCGCTGATGTAACGCGAAGCACCGCGGAAGCCCAGCATCGGGTTTTCTTCTTCCGGCTCGTACAGCTTGCCGCCGATCAGGTTGGCGTACTCGTTGGACTTGAAGTCCGACAGGCGCACGATGACCTTTTTCGGGTAGAAGGCTGCCGCCAGGGTGCTGATGCCTTCGACCAGCTTCTCGACATAGAAGCCGACCGGGTCGTCGTAGCCAGCGATGCGCTTGTCGACGCTGTCCTTCAACTCTGCCGGCAGGCCGGCGTAGTTGAGCAGCGCCTTGGGGTGCACGCCGATCATGCGGTTGATGATGAACTCCAGGCGCGCCAGGCCGACACCGGCGTTGGGCAGCTGGGCGAAGTCAAAGGCACGGTCCGGGTTGCCGACGTTCATCATGATCTTGAACGGCAGGTCCGGCATGGCGTCGACCGAGTTCTGCTTGATGTCGAAGCCCAACTCACCTTCGAAGATGAAGCCGGTGTCGCCCTCGGCGCAGGACACTGTCACGCCCTGGCCGTCCTTGAGCAACTGGGTGGCGTTGCCGCAACCGACGACTGCCGGGATACCCAGCTCACGGGCAATGATCGCCGCGTGGCAGGTACGCCCGCCGCGGTTGGTGACAATGGCGCTGGCGCGCTTCATGACCGGTTCCCAGTCCGGGTCGGTCATGTCGGAGACCAGTACGTCACCGGGCTGCACCTTGTCCATCTCGGACACATCGTTGATCACGCGGACCTTGCCGGCGCCGATGCGCTGGCCGATCGCACGGCCTTCGACCAATACGGTGCCCTTTTCTTTCAGCAGGTAGCGTTCCATGACATTGGCGCTGGAGCGGCTTTTCACCGTTTCAGGGCGGGCCTGAACGATGTACAGCTTGCCGTCGTCACCGTCCTTGGCCCACTCGATGTCCATCGGGCGCTGGTAGTGCTGCTCGATGATCATGGCCTGTTTGGCCAGCTCGTTGACTTCGGCGTCGCTCAGGCAGAAGCGGGCGCGCTCGGCACGGTCGACCTCGACGGTCTTGACCGAACGACCGGCCTTGGCTTCGTCGCCGTAGACCATCTTGATCGCCTTGCTGCCCAGGTTGCGGCGCAGGATCGCCGGGCGACCGGCCTGCAAGGTCTGCTTGTGTACGTAGAATTCGTCAGGGTTGACCGCACCCTGCACCACGGTTTCACCCAGGCCATAGGCGCCGGTGATGAACACCACGTCGCGGAAGCCCGACTCGGTGTCGAGGGTGAACATCACACCGGCGGTGCCGGTTTCCGAACGGACCATGCGCTGCACACCGGCAGACAGGGCCACCAGCTTGTGGTCGAAGCCCTGGTGCACGCGGTAGGCGATGGCGCGGTCGTTGAACAGCGAGGCGAACACTTCCTTGGCCGCGCGGATCACGTTGTCGACGCCACGGATGTTGAGGAAGGTTTCCTGCTGGCCGGCGAACGAGGCGTCCGGCAAGTCTTCGGCGGTGGCAGACGAGCGCACGGCTACGGCCATGTTGTCGTTGCCTGCGGCCATTTCAGCGAAGGCCGTACGGATTTCCGAATCAAGACGCGCCGGGAATTCGGCTTCCATGACCCACTGGCGAATCTGCGCGCCGGTTTTGGTCAGGGCATTGATGTCATCGACATCCAGCGCATCGAGCGCGGCATGGATACGCTCGTTGAGACCACTCTGTTCGAGAAAATCGCGGTACGCCTGCGCCGTAGTGGCAAAGCCGCCCGGCACCGATACACCAGCACCCGCAAGGTTGCTGATCATCTCGCCCAGGGATGCGTTCTTGCCCCCCACATGCTCCACATCATGGACGCCGAGCTTTTCGAGGGAAACTACGTACTCTACCAAGGTGATCTCTCCACTAACTGTGTTGGAAAAGCTCAAAGGCGCCCGCCTGTCTTCTTTGACTTGGCCGGGCGTTTGTGGCCTGTACCTGGAAAATAAGTGAGAATGCCGACAGCCGCATTCGGCAAACCGAACTTATCATATCCAAGAAACGTCATCAGCTTAAGGCCCAGGGTGCAAATGAAAAGAACCGCGTTCTTCATCTCCGACGGCACCGGCATCACTGCCGAGACCCTGGGGCAAAGCCTGCTCGCTCAATTCGAAAGCATTCCGTTCAGCAAATTCACCCGTCCCTACATCGATTCGCCGGACAAGGCGCGAACCATGGTGCAGCAAATCAACGCTGCTGCCGAGCGTGATGGCGTGCGGCCGATCATCTTCGACACCATCGTCAATCAGGACATCCGTGAGATCCTGGCCACCTCGAACGGCTTCATGATCGACATCTTTTCGTCGTTTTTATCCCCGCTCGAGCAGGAATTGACCGCCCATTCGTCGTATTCCGTCGGCAAATCGCACTCGATCGGCGGCAATTCCAATTACATGGAGCGCATCGAAGCGGTCAACTTCGCCCTGGACAACGATGATGGCGCGCGCACGCACTACTACGACAAGGCCGACCTGATTCTGGTCGGGGTCTCGCGTTGCGGCAAGACGCCAACCTGCCTGTACATGGCCATGCAGTTCGGTATCCGTGCGGCCAACTACCCGCTGACCGAAGACGACATGGAACGCCTGCAATTGCCGGCGGTGCTGAAAAAGCACCACAACAAGCTGTTCGGCCTGACCATCGACCCCGACCGCCTGACCGCCATTCGCCACGAGCGCAAGCCCAACAGCCGCTACTCAAGCTTTGCCCAGTGCGAGTTCGAAGTCCGCGAGGTAGAGAGCCTGTTCCGCCGGGAGAACATTCCCAATATCAATTCCACGCATTTTTCGGTGGAGGAGATCTCGGCGAAGATTCTGGTGGAAAAAGGCGTGGAGCGTCGGTTCAAGTAAGAAAGCTTCAAGTTGTAAGCTTCAAGCTACAAGAAAAAAGCGGGACTGCGCCAAGACAACCAATGGTGACGGAGACAAAAGCTGCAAGCGAAACCTGCGAAGGTCTGCTTGCAGCTTGTAGCTTACAGCTTGCGACTTATGAAGGCACCACCGCCGCCTGCCCGCTCAGTGCCAGGTCGACCAGCTCGCGGTTGGCCACCGCATACATCGCATAGTCCGTGCCGGTGGCATTGCGCAGGTCGTCCAGCATCGCGCGCCAGCGCTCGACCATCACCCGGTGCTGCTCGGCCCACAGCGCCACGCGGGCATCCATGTCTTGCGGCGCATCGGCCATCTGCAACACAGAGATGGTGATCGCCCGCTGCTGCAGGTCGATGTCGTCGCGGAATGCCTCGCGGGCCAGGGCCTGCCAGTTGTTTTCCACCGGCAGGTTGCTGATTTCCTGCAAGTACCAGGTCAGGTCCAGCGAACTGCCCACCGCGAAGAACGCCTTGGCCACCTGCGCCGGGTCATGGCCGGTGACATCAGCCGCCTCGATGATCGGCAACAACGTGTACAGGTGGCTGGTACCGGCCACCATGCGCGCGAGCAGTTCAGGCACACCGGCTTCGACAAAGCCCTGGTAACGTACCATCCAGCGCTCGCGGGTCGGCCCTTCCAGCAACTCGTCCAGCTTGAGCCCCAGTTGCGCGATCTTCGGCCCGAAGTGCGCGGTGTCGCGCCCGGCGTCCTGCTCGTTGCGACGGCTGCGCAGGAACCAGCGGGTGGCGCGCCGGCCCAGGCGCATCAGTTCGTCCATCAAGGTCAGCTGGACCTCGGCCGGCACCTGGTAGTCCAGGGCTTCGATCTGACGGAACCAGTGCGGCAGGTGGAAGATGTCGCGCACGATCACATACGCACCCGCCACGTTGGCCGGGCTCATGCCCGTCGACTCCTTCAGGCGCTGGACGAAGGTGATGCCCATGTTGTTGACCAGGTCGTTGGCGATCTGGGTGCTGACGATCTCGCGCTTCAGGCGGTGGCGACGCATGGAATCGGCGAACTTGCTGACCAGCGACGGCGGGAACGCAGTTTCCATGTCGCGGGTCAGGTAGTCGTCGTCCGGCACCCGCGACTTGAGCAGTTGCTCCTTGAGGTCGATCTTGCTGTACGAGATCAGCACCGACAGCTCGGCACGGGTCAGGCCTTGGCCTGCGGCCAGGCGCTCGGCCAACTGTTCTTCGGACGGCAGGAATTCGATGGCACGGTCCAGCTTGCCACGCCCTTCCAGGTCCGCCATCAGGCGCTTGTATTCGGCGATCCGCTCGCGGGCGCGACGGGCTGCCAGGGACAGCGCCTGGGTCTGCTTGTAGTTGTTGCCCAGCACCAGCGCGCCGACCTCTTCGGTCATGCTGCCGAGCAGCTGGTTACGCTGCTTCTCGGTCATGTCGCCACCCTGCACCACTTCGTTGAGCAGGATCTTGATGTTGACCTCGTGGTCCGAGCAGTCGACGCCGCCAGCGTTGTCGATGAAGTCGGTGTTGGTCGCTCCGCCATTGAGGCCGAACTCGACCCGGCCGAGCTGGGTCATGCCCAGGTTGCCACCCTCGCCCACCACCTTGCAGCGCAGCTCGTTGCCGTTGACGCGCAGGGCGTCGTTGGCCTTGTCGCCGACATCGGCGTGGCTTTCTGTGCTGGCCTTGACGTAAGTGCCGATGCCGCCGTTCCACAGCAGGTCGACCGGCGCCTTGAGCAGTGCATTGAGCAGCTCCGTCGGGGTCAGACGGTCGGCTTCGATGGCAAAGCGTTCTTTCATCTGTGGGCTGATGGCGATGCTCTTGGCACTGCGCGGGAAGATCCCGCCGCCTTCGGACATGATGCTGGTGTCGTAGTCGCTCCAGGCCGAACGCGGCAAGTCGAACAGGCGCTTGCGCTCGGCGAAGCTGTTGGCCGGCTCCGGGTTCGGGTCGATGAAGATGTGCAGGTGGTTGAACGCCGCCACCAGCTTGAGCTTGTCGGACATCAGCAAGCCATTGCCGAACACGTCGCCGGCCATGTCGCCGACGCCGATCACGGTGATCGGGTCTTCTTGCACATTGATGCCGCGCTCACGGAAGTGGCGTTGTACGCCAACCCAGGCGCCACGGGCGGTGATGCCCATTTTCTTGTGGTCATAGCCGGCCGAGCCGCCCGAGGCGAAGGCATCGCCCAGCCAGAAGCCGTAGTCGATGGCAATGCCGTTGGCGATGTCGGAGAACGTCGCGGTGCCTTTGTCGGCGGCCACCACCAGGTACGGGTCGTCATCGTCGTGGCGCACCACATTGGCCGGCGGCACCACGCCACCGTCCTTGAGGTTGTCGGTGATGTCGAGCAGGCCGGAAATGAAGATGCGGTAGCAGGCAATGCCTTCAGCGGCGATTTCGTCACGGCTGCCACCCAGTGGCAGGCGGCGCGGCAGGAAGCCGCCCTTGGCGCCGACCGGCACGATCACCGAGTTCTTCACCTGCTGGGCCTTGACCAGGCCGAGCACCTCGGTGCGGAAGTCTTCCTCGCGGTCCGACCAGCGCAGGCCGCCGCGGGCGACGTTGCCAAAGCGCAGGTGCACACCCTCGACCCGTGGCGAGTAGACGAAGATCTCGAACTTGGGTACCGGCTTTGGCAGCTCGGGGATCAGCTTGGGGTTGAACTTGAAGCTGAAGTACGACTTGTTCTGGCCGTTGCCGTCCGGCTGGTAGAAGTTGGTCCGCAGGGTGGCCTTGATCAGGTCCAGGTAGCGACGCAGGATGCGGTCTTCGTTGAGTACCTGAACATCGTCCAGGGCGCTCAGGATGGCCTGTTCCAGGCGTTGCTGTTTGTCGTCCAGGTCGTCCTGGGTGAGCTTTCGCGCCAGGTAGAAGCGGGTCTTGAACAACCGGGTCAGCTCGCGGGCGATGTCGGTGTGGTTGTTCAGGGTGCTGGCGATGTAACCCAGGTCGAAGCCCAGGCGGATCTGCTTGAGGTAGCGGGCATAAGCACGCAGCAGTGCCACATCGCGCCAGGGCAGGCCGGCGGTCAGCACCAGGCGGTTGAAGGCGTCGTTCTCGGCGTCGCCTCCGACAATGTGGATGAACGCGTCCTGCAAGGTGTCGTTGAGCTGCTGGATGTCCAGGCTCAGGCCTTCGCTGTAGGTGAAGGCGAAGTCGTGGATCCAGTATTCACGGCCATTGGCGTGACGCAGGCGGTACGGGAACTCGCCCAGCACGCGCAAGCCGAGGTTCTCCAGGATCGGCAGCACATCGGACAGCGCCAGCGGGGTGTCGGCGTGGTACAGCTTGCAATGCAGGGTACGCTCGCCGACCTGGGTCAATGGCTGATAGAAGCTCATCGCCAGCGGCTTGCTTTCGGACAGCCCCAGCACGTGCTGCAGGTCGACCACGGCCGAATGCGCGGCGAAGCGCTCGCGGTAGCCCGCCGGGAAGCCTTTGGGGAAGTCGGCCAGGATGTTGGTGCCCTGGGCTTCGCCGAAGTTCTCCACCACCAGGGTCGAGTAGTCGTCGTGCCACGAGCGGCACGCCTGGATTACTTCGTTTTCCAGCTGTTGCGGGTCGATGTCGATGCGGTTTTTCGGATCGACCCGCAGAATCAGCTGCACCCGCGCCAGTACCGACTCGGAGAAGAAGGTCCAGAACTCGCAGTCGCTGGCTTTCAGGCGCTCCATCAGCACCTGCTGGATCTTCTGCCGCACTTCGGTGGAGTAGATCTCACGCGGTACGTAGGCCAGGCAGTAGCAGAAGCGGCCGTACGGGTCCTTGCGCAGGAACACGCGGATCTTGTTGCGCTCCTGGATCTGCACGATGGCCATGACTGTGCTGAACAGCTCGTCGATCGGCGTCTGGAACAGGTCGTCGCGCGGCAGCACCTCGAGCACCTGGGCCAGCTCCTTGCCCAGGTGAGCCTTGGGGTCGAAGCCCGAACGGCGCTCGACTTCGGCAACCTTGACCCGAATGTAAGGGATGGCATGCACGCTCTCGCCGTACACCGAAGAGGTGTACAGGCCCATGAAGCGGCATTCCTTGACCACCTTGCCCTCGGCGTCCAGCTGGCGGATGGACACGTAGTCCGGGTAGGCCGGGCGGTGCACACGGCTGGGCAGCGCGGCCTTGGCGAAGGACAACAGCAGGGGCTCGTTGAGGTAGGCCACGGCGTAGTCTTCGATGCGCAGCTCTTCAGGCGTCAGCCCCACGCGCAAGCGCCGCGGCAGGCCGAGGAAAGACTGCTCGTCGTAGAGCATCTGGCCGCCATCGCTGCCGCCCTGGACGGTGAACTCCTCGTAGCCCAGGAAGGTGAAATGGTTGTCCAGCAACCACTCGAGAAACGCCTTCACCTCGCCCTTCTCGTGCTGCGCGGGGCCGAACGCGGTCTGCTCGACCTGCGCCACCACTTCGCGCAGCTTGGCCTTCATCGGTTCGAAGTCGGCGACCGCCACACGCACTTCAGCCAGCACCTGTTCGATCTCGCGGGTCAGCACCGTCAGTTCGGCGGCGTTGGCGCAACGGTCGATCTCCAGGTACATCAGCGACTCATGGCGCACACCCTCGCCGTGGGTGCCCTTGGGCAGCAGCTCGAGCAGCTCGCCTTTGGCACCGCGGCGCACGCTCAGTACGGTGGTCTGCAGGGTGTGGATGCTGTAGCCGCGGCGGTTGAGCTCGGTGCGCACCGAGTCCACCAGAAACGGCAGGTCGTGGTGCAACACCTCGACCACGGTGTGGGTCGACTGCCAGCCATTGCGTTCGTAATCAGGGTTGTACACCCGCACTTGGGGTTGTTCGGCGTCGAAGCGCTCGATGATGCGCCAGGCAGAAAGGGTACAGCCAGCCAGGTCGGAAAGCCTGCGCTGGGTGAGTTCGTCCATTGAGATGATGCCGAAGAACTGTTCGGCGAACAGGGCCACTTGTGGCAGTGCCTGTTCGCTGATGTGCTGCGCCAGAGCCGCTTGCAGTTGATGCTGGAAGTCGGCCTTGCTGGCTGCGGTGAAAAACGCCATCTGTGGTACTCCGCTTGGGCTTTGTAATAATTGAAGCGTCGCTCGCGTGCGCCGTGTACGAATCAACGATAGCCAACCCGTGGCAAGGCGGACGGTTAAACCAGGCGTTGAACGTGCGTGGCACGCTCAGGGCTCGCCGAAGCTTAACGACTGAGTAGTCACCAACGCTTGCAGCGCTGCGACAATTTCGGTCAAGGGGCGGTAACTTTACGTTTATGGATGTACACAAGACTGTCAGAATTCCCTTCCGTTTCCTTTGACCCGAGCCTGTTCATGCAAATCAAGACCGCCCTGCTCTTCGCCAACCCTTGCGATGACGAGGAAGACAACATGGCGACCCTCTGCTGCCACGGCGACAAGGGTCAGATGGTCCTGCTCACCCGCTACCCGGATGAAGACACGGTCGACCTGACGCTCGATGACGAGCCCTCGACGCTGGATGGCTTGAAGGTGACCTTGACTGCCCAGCGCCTGCTGATCGAAGTGGCGACCGAGGATCGCGATGCCTTGAAGGGGGATGAAACGCTGGAGATCATCCTGACCAGCGAACTGAGCGATATGGACGAGGTGAAGGAAACGCTGCAGAACATTCTGCAGGGGACCGGGACGTTCGTCTGCGAGGTCTGATGCAAGCCTGAAGGGCCGCGAAGGCAGAAGTTTGTTTCGGCAATGGACTACATCAGGGCGCTGACCTGGTCACGCCCAGATCATGCCATTCGCTATTCGCTATTCGCCTGGCGCGTGCGCTCCAGCTGCGCCTCAAACCACTGCAATACCGCCTTGCAGGCCGGGTGCGCGACGCCGCTGTCGCGTAACCACAGCGCGTACACGCCACCGGTCTTCAGCGGTGCGCCGAACGGCACGATCAGGTCGCCCCGGGCCAGTGCGTCGTGCGCCAGCACCTGGTCGCTCATGGCCACGCCCAGCCCGCGGGCGGCAGCATCCAGGGCAAGGTCGTCAAGGTTGAACATCAGGTGTTTGTAACTGCGTTCGGGGCCCTCCTGGTGCGCCTGCAGCCACAGGTTCCACTCGTGACGCGCGGTCGAGCCATGGATCAGCGCATGCTCACCCAGCGCCTTCAGCGAGCGTGGCGGCAACTGCCCGTCGCCCAGCTTTGGCGCACAGACCGGCACCAGGTACTCATCGAACAAGACCGTCAAGGGTCGACCATCCAGGCCGTCACGCAAATACAGCACGTAGGCATCGCAATCACCGCTGGTGTCCACCACCTCCCCGCTCACGGTTTCGATGGACAGGCATAACGCCGGGTTGAGTGCGTAGAAGCTGCTCAGCCTGGGCAGCAGCCAGCGCACCGCCAGTGACACGAAGATACGAATACGAAACGGCCGATCCACCGGCGCCGGGGAAAGCCGTTGCGCCAGGGCCCGCAGATCGTTCAGCGCTTCGCAAGCCACCGCATACACATCACGGCCCTGCTCGGTCAGCGCCACCTTGCGGCTGGTGCGGTCGAACAGCGCCACACCGTAATGCTCCTCCAGCTGCTGAACCTGGCGGCTGATCGCACTCTGGGTCAAGTGCAGCTGCCTGGCGGCCTCGGTAAAGCTGCTGCTGTCCGCTACGTGGATAAGCGCCTGAAGGGCTTGAAGCGAGGGCACACGAAAGATTTTATCCATGCGTTTCAAGAATAGCTGAATGAAATTTTAGCGTTAGAAACAAGGCCGCAGCCCCCGTAGATTAAGCCCTGAAGGCGCACCCAAGACCAACACCGATAACCGGTGCGCATTGATTGTGGAGGAGCTGATGGCAATCGACAACCGCTGTGGATGGATCGCGTTGGCGGGCGAGTCTGCCCCGCACCCGCGCCTTTCAGGCCAGCACGCCTGCGACTGGCTGATCATTGGCGGCGGCATCACCGGCCTTGCCGCAGCCCACACGCTGGCCGCACGTTTCCCAGGGCAACGCATTGTCGTGCTTGACCGGCAGCGAGTGGCCCAGGGTGCCTCGGCACGCAACTCGGGTTTTGCCGTCAGCCATGAACTACCCTCGCCCAATGAATTGCTCGGCAACCCAGGGTTTGCCGGCTTTGCCGTGGCTTCGCGCATTGGTGTGGCGGCCGCACAGGAGGTTCGCCAGCGTATCGGCGAGCTGGGTATCGCCTGCGAATACGATGACGCGGGCTATCACTTTGCCGTGCATCGACCCGCGCACCTGCAGCAGGCTGACGCCGTGATCCACACACTGGAGGCCGTTGGCGCCAACGCTCGCTACCTGGAAGGCGAAGCGTTGCAGCAGCGCCTTGGCAGCGGTTTCTACACCCGCGCCATCCATTGCGCCGGTGGCAACGCACTGCTGCAGCCGGCGAAGTATGTGCGCGGCCTTGCCGACAGCCTGCCCAAGGCGGTGGAGGTATACGAGCACAGCGCGGTGCTGAGCCTTCGCCGCGCCGGGCGTGGCTGGCAGGCCCAGACCGAAGCCGGCGTTATAAATGCGCCCCAAGTGCTGGCCTGCGTCGGGGCGTTCTTGCCCCGGGTCGGCGTGCACCATAGCGGCACCTTCGCGCTGGAACTGAGCGCCAGCATCACCCGCCCCTTGACCGAGGCTCGCTGGCAAAGCCAGTTCGGCGAGCGCACCTGGGGCGTGCTGTCGACCCTGCCGGGCGGCGCGACCCTGCGCCTGCTGCCGGGCCGACGGCTGTTGATTCGCAACACGGTGGAGTACCGCCAGCGCGACCTCAATGGCACGCAGTTGCAGGCCCGTCGCCAGCAACATCTGCAAGGGCTGGAAAAACGCTTCCCCGGGCTGGCCGCCACGGACCTCGAATACACCTGGACCGGCCACCTGAGCGGCACCCGCTCCGGCGAGCCGTGCTTCGCGCGGATCGATGAAGGGCTGCATGCCGTGGCCGGCTGCAACGGTTCGGGCGTCGCCCGCGGCACCCTGTGGGGCAGGCTGCTGGTCGACATGGCCAGCACATCGACCTCGGCGCTGCTCACCGACGTGCTCGGCCAGGCCCAACCCGGTTACCTGCCGCCACGCCCGTTCTTCGATATCGGCGCCTCCCTGCGCATGGCCTGGGAAGTACGCCGCGCGCGGCGCGAACGTTGACTGCCATGAGCACTTGCGAACACTTACAACAACAGAGGGCAAGATGATGAAACGTACCTGCATGGCCGTGCTGTCCGCGGCGCTGTTCAGCCTGACGGCCCAGGCCGCCGAATCGGTCAACATCGCCAACTGGAGCGGCTACATTGCCGATGACACCTTGGCCGAGTTCGCCCGCCGCACCGGCATCCAGCCCACCTACGACCTTATCGACAGCAACGAGACGACCGAAGCCAAGCTGATGACCGGTGGCAGCGGCTACGACCTGGTCAGCCCGTCCAACCACTTCCTGCCCAGGCTGATCAAGGCCGGCGCCATCCAGGCGCTCGACCGCAGCAAGCTGCCCAACTGGAACAATCTCGACCCCAAGCTGATGCAACTGCTGCAGGCCAGCGACCCCGGCAACCGCCATGCCATTCCCTACATGTGGGTGACCACCGGCATCGGCTACAACGTCGACAAGATCAAGGCGATCTTCGGCGACACCGATGTCACCCAGTCCTGGCAATTGCTGTTCAACCCAGAAAACATCCGCAAGCTCAGTGCCTGTGGCGTGGCGTTCCTTGACAACCCGACGCAGGTGTTGCCAATCACCCTCAAGGTCCTGGGGCTCGACCCGCACAGCGAGCGCCCTGAAGACCTGAAGCATGCCGAGGCGGCGCTGATGGCGATTCGCCCGTCGATCAGCTACTTCCACCAGTCCAAGTACGTCAGCGACCTGGCCAACGGCAACATCTGCGTAGCGATCGGCTTCAGCGGCGATGTGCTGCAGGCGATGAACAGCGCGCAGCAGGCCAACAACGGCGTGCACCTGGGCTACAGCATTCCCCGTGAAGGCTCGACGGTGGCGGTGGACATGGTGGTGATTCCAAAAGCTGCGCCGCACCTGGATGCAGCCTACGCCTACCTCAACTACCTGCTCGACCCCCAGGTCATGGCGCATATCAGCAATGCGGTGAAGTACCCGAACGGCAATGCGGCGTCATTACCGTATGTGGACCCGGCGCTGCGCGACAACCCGGCGGTGTACCCGCCCCAGGCCGTGCTGGATACGCTGTTCCCGATCCAGACCTTGTCACCGGCGGGCATGCGCTTGAGCACCCGGCTGTGGACCCGGGTGATCAGCGGCAAGTGAGCGGCTGTGTGCTGCCTGCAAGCGCTGTCGACACCTGCGAGCGCATGAGCGCGTATGATGCTGCCCCCCTGTTTACCGATACGGAAATCAACATGCTCCCGGACAAGGCGTGCGCAGTCGTCCTCTCTCCCTCGTCGCCGCCCTGTATTCTGTTGTTCCGTCATCCCCTGGCGGGCGTACAGCTGGTGAAGGGTTCCATTGAAAACGGCGAAACGCCGCGGGAAGCCGCCCTGCGTGAATTGCATGAAGAGTCTGGTATCCACAACGCCACGATCGGGGACGATTTGGGGTGCTGGGATTCCGGCCATCTTGGGCAGACCTGGTCGTTTCACCTGTGCCGGGCAGAGGGTGTTCTACCTGAGCGATGGCTTCACCAGACACTGGATGACCATGGCCATACGTTCGAGTTCTTCTGGGCTGCGCCCGACCATTTGCCCTATGCCGAGTGCCACCCGGTCTTTCAACGAGCACTGGGCTACTTGAGCAATTCGCTGAAACTAGGCGGCTATTGGCCGGATGCGCACCTGCTGGGTGGTTGCAGGAACGATCGGGCGGGACTATAAGAGCTCAAGTTAACTTGAGGTCAACCGGCGTGACAGTCAAATCATCCACCGACAGCTCGCGGCTGCTCACCGTCGGCGAGGTCGCCAAACGCAGTGGCGTGGCGGTCTCCGCCCTGCACTTCTACGAATCCAAAGGGCTGATCACCGGCACCCGTACCGCCGGCAACCAGCGGCGTTACCCCGCGTTGGTGCTGCGCACCATCGCCATCATCAAGGTGGCCCAGCGCACCGGCATCCCCCTCGAAGAAATCAAACGCGCCCTGGGCCGCTACCCGCCGAACAGCAAACTCACGGCCGCCCAGTGGGGCGAGATGTCATCGGCCTGGCGAGAAGACCTGAACGCCCGCATTCGCACGCTGGAGGCCCTGCGCGACAGCCTGGACAACTGCATCGGCTGCGGTTGCCTGTCGTTGCAAGACTGCCCGCTGCGCAACCCCGAGGACGTGCTCGGCAAGGAGGGTTCGGGGGCCAGGATCCTGGAAAACGGCGGCGCTGCCGGGGGGCGGTAAACGCGGGCCTTTCATGGCGACCTGCATCTGATCATCGAGAAGGCATGACACATTGCTTGCTTATGACACAAAGTGTCATTAGTATCGACGTGTGTCCTGACTTGCACGCTGTGCCAGCCAGGTAGTCATTACCGCCTTCTCATGCAGGTACTTTCCGTGACCACGACCATGCAGACCCCCAAGGACCAGCTCGTCAAACATGCCCAGCAGCAGATGCTGACTGCGCTGGCCGACAACACTTACACCCCGCGGCAGAAACTCGCCCTGACCTGCCGAATCCTGTTCGACGGCGGCCACGACTCCGGCCTGGCCGGGCAGATCACCGCACGGGCGCCGGAGCCTGGCACCTACTACACCCAACAGCTTGGCCTGGGCTTCGACGAGATTTCGGCCTCCAACCTGCTGGTCGTCGACGAAGACCTGAACGTGCTGCACGGCCACGGCATGGCCAACCCAGCGAATCGCTTTCACAGCTGGCTGTACCGCGCACGCCCCGACGTGAACTGCATCATCCATACCCACCCGTTGCACAGCGCCGCCCTGTCGATGCTCGAAGTGCCGCTGGCCATCTCGCACATGGACCTTTGCCCGCTGTTCGACGATTGCGCCTTCCTCAAGGAATGGCCGGGCGTGCCGGTGGGCAATGAAGAAGGCGAGATCATCGCCGGGGCCATCGGCGACAAGCGGGCGATCCTGCTTTCCCACCATGGCCTGTTGATCGCCGGCCGCTCGATCGAGGAAGCCTGTGTGCTTGCTCTACTGTTCGAACGCGCCGCCAGGATGCAGCTGCTGGCCATGGGCGCCGGTGAGATCCGCGCGATCCCCGAAGCACTTGGCAAAGAAGCCCATGACTGGATTTCCACGCCAAAACGCCATGGCGCCGCGTTCAGCTATTACGCGCGTCGTGCCTTGCGTGCCCATGGCGACTGCCTGGGCTGATCGATGTTGTCACCCCTTCCTGAACAACGGCAAAGGTGCCTGGTCATGTCTACACCTGTAATTCGCGGCGTCATCGGCTACACTATCACTCCCTTCGCGGCAGACGGCTCGGTCGATCTGAACGCATTGGGCACATCCATCGACAGCCTGATCCAGGCCGGCGTGCACGCTATCGCCCCGCTGGGCAGTACCGGCGAAGGCGCCTACCTGTCCGATGGCGAGTGGGAATCGGTGGTTCGCTTCAGCCTGGAGAAAATCGCCGGCCGCGTACCCAGCGTGGTCAGCGTCTCGGACCTGACCACCGCGCGTACCGTGCAGCGTGCCCGCCTGGCCCAGGCGTGCGGGGCCACGGCGGTGATGGTGTTGCCCGTCTCCTATTGGAAGTTGACCGAGGCCGAGGTGGTCGACCACTACAGAACGGTCGGCGCGGCGATCGACATCCCGATCATGCTCTACAACAACCCGGGCACCAGCGGCACCGACCTGTCGGTAGAGCTGATCCTGCGTATTCTGGGCGAAGTCGCCAATGTCACCATGGTCAAGGAGAGCACCGGTGATATTCAGCGCATGCACCGCCTGTACACCGCGACCGAGGGCAAGGTGGCGTTCTACAACGGTTGCAACCCGCTCACCCTGGAAGCCCTGGTTGCCGGCGCTACGGGCTGGTGCACCGCGGCGCCAAACCTGATCCCCGCGTTGAACCTGGCCTTGTGGGACGCCGTGCAGAACGGCGAGCTGGCAGCGGCGCGTGCGCTGTTCTACCGCCAATACGAACTGCTGGCGTACATCACCCGCCGTGGCCTGCCCACCACCATCAAGGCTGGGCTGAAAATGCGGGGCCAGGAT